>JANOIR010000504.1:0-9469 GCA_031407765.1 Vicinamibacteraceae bacterium | reverse complement strand
GGCCCGCACGTCAGTGGTGCCTCGCTGACTAGTGGCCTGTCTCGGGTGAATCACTACCACCTGCCGGGCGGGGCATCCCGGCTGGCGGCGTTGCTCGTCGCTTACAAATCCCCGATTTGCGCGCTCCTCGCGCCTGGCCAGCCGGGATGCCCCGCCCGGCAGGTGGTAGTGATTCACCCGAGACAGGCCACTAGTCAGCGAGGCACCACTGACGTGCGGGCCAGTCGATCCTGGAGGCCGCGTGCGGGGTCGGCGAGCGCGAACAGGCCCCCGCCCAGGAATAGCGAGAGCAACGCGAGCGACGGCACCAGCCGGTCGAGGGAAAGATTGTCGAGCGGCGTGCCGCGGGTCGCGAGCATGAAGACGAGACCCGCGGCCAACCCAGGGGACCAGGCGATGAGCGCCCTGGCGAAGCCCCGGCTCCGTGTCGCAGCGCGTCCGTCCGGACCGACGACGGCCAGGTCGATCTGGCGCAGGAAGGCCCCGCCGGGAACGATCAGCGACGACACCAGGCCCGCCATCGCGCCCAGGGCGACCAACGCCAGCACGACCGCCTGCAGCAGCGGCCACCCGAGCTGCCCTGCCGCCGCGCGCGTGCGATTCCGCTCGGCAGTGGCCGTGAGCCCCGCGAGCGCTCCGGAGGCGCGATCCATCTCCGCCCGCGAGGGATTCGGCCGGCGCTGAAGGGCGGCCTGAATGGTCCTCTGCCGGGCGTCGATCATCAACCAGAACCAGGGCTTGGCGCCCGATGGTTGGCTCAGCACCGGCCTGAAGCGGCCCACCAGATAGGTCTCGAGGGCGGCACGCTCGTGCGCCGCCGACGTCGTCGTCACGGTCTCGAGCTGCTGCAGGCGCCGCAGGCAGGCATCGAGCACGAACGCATCCGGCGAGCGCGCCAGCAGCGGCAGGACGACGATCAGCATGGGCACGAACAGCAGGACGCTGAGCAGCGGCGGGGCGGCGCACGTCGCGAGGTGGACGAGCCGTCGCCGGCGAGCCACCAGCGTCGGCCGCTCCATCAGCGCCTGCAGTCGTGCCGCGATATCGGCGATCGCGCCCGCCCGTTCGGCGGCTAGTTCGTCGAGAAACGCTCCGACGTGCAGCGGCAGCGGCGCGACTGGCGCCTTTCGCCTCGAGCGCGGGGTACCCAGCCCCAGACCGATGACGGCCACGTCGTGCAGGAATCGCTGGGGTGTCGGCGGCAGCTCGGTCGCGGCATTCGCGTCGGCCGCCGCCGGCTCCGCCTCCCAGTCGAGCAGGGTCGCGGTAGCATCCGAAACCCAGACCCGCCCGATACCCAGCTCGACGTGCGTGCCATCCTCCTCGGAGGCCGCGATCTCGTCGGCCAGGTCGAGGAGCCATCCGCGGACGATCGACCAGGGGCGTGGCTCGCTGTACCGCTGGCGCAATGGATGCCCGAGGGGCACGTCGTAGGCATCCCACGGGTGTCGATCGTCGTCCCGGTTGCCGGCCAGCCAGCGGAGCCTGGCCGGACGGCTGACCCTGCGTCGCGCCATGGACACCGGCGCGGCGCCCGGCGGGGCCTCGCGGATCCACACCCGGCGCGCCAGACCCTCGTCGTAGGCGACGATCGCCCCGGCAGCCGCCGACCTGTCGAGCACGACGAAACGACCGAGTCGGACCGACGTGTCGGAGACGATCGGAGCGGCCGGCGTTCCGACGTCATGGCTGGCCCGTTCCGCGAATCCGACGTTCGACACGACCCGGGTGTCGGTCGCCAGGTCGTGCCAGGCGGCGAACCCGTTGCGACGCCGCACCGAGGAAAACGACAACAAGATGCCGGCACTCGACGCGGCCGCGAGCGCCACGTAGCCGGACAGTCCCGCCCTGACCGCCACGGCGACCAGGTCACCGGATCCCATGGCCACAACCACCACGACGAGCCCCGGCAGCATCGACGCCATCCAGAGCCCTGCGCGCGCGAAAGAGCGGCCGGTGCCGAGTCGTCGCATCCCGACCCTGACCACGCGCAGACCGAAGACTTTCTTGCCGGGCGAGGCGGACCAGAGTGCCTCGGACCCTCCGAAGTACAGGATCACCAGAACCGCGTGCGGTGCGCCCACGACGAAGAAGTTCGCCGGCACCCACTGGTACCACTGCATGGCGGCCAGGAGGATGGCAGCCGTGGCGCCGCGCACGATGATGGCATCGACGATGAAGGCCAGGGCGCGCAACCCCAAAGTCGCGGGGGTCGGGGCCGTCGCGCCGAATGGCGACAGGAGTCTGGCCAGGTCCGCGTAGGACCGCGGGCGGTCGGCCGGGGTCTTGGCCAGGCACTGCCGGACGACCCGATCCAGGCCTCGGGCCACGTCGGGGCGATCGGCCCTCACGCGCGGGGCCGGGTCCTCGAGTACCTTGGCGATGGTGCTGGTGGCGTCGTCGCCGATAAAAGGAGGCTTCCCGGTGAGCAGGAAGTACAGCGTCGCACCGGCCGAATAGATGTCCGAGCGGACGTCGAGCGGGTCGCCGCGAAGCTGCTCGGGTGACGCAAACGCGACCGTGCCCTCGACGCCGCGGCGGCTGCCGGTCGTCGACGCCTGGCCTCGCGTGGCGACGGCGAGACCGAAGTCGCCGACCTTGACGCGGCCGGTCTCGTCGACGAAACAGTTCGACGGCTTGACGTCCCGGTGCAGGACGCCGGCGCGCTGCACGGCCTCGAGACCGTCAGTGACCTGACGCATCAGGTCGACGGCCTCGGCCGGCGCCAGCCGACCTCGTCTCTCGAGCAGATCGCGCAGCGTGCCGCCGTCCATCAGCTCGGTCACGATGACCGGCACGCCGTGGATCTCCTCGACGCCCAGGACATAGACGACGTTGGGATGGCTGATCGTGGCAGCGATCCGCCCTTCGTCGAGGAAGCGGATGCGATCGTCGGCCCGGTCGAGGGGATGTCTCGCCACCTTGATGGCGACCGGCGTCCCGCCGCGGACGTCGATGGCCTCGAAGACTTCGCCCATGCCGCCGCGCCCAAGCAGCCGCACGACCTGGTAGGGGCCGACGCTGTCGCCCTCTGTCCAGGCCACGGGCCGCGAAGGTGACCCGTCAGGTACGGCACAGGCTGCAGGAGCGAGCGAGGTCGTCGGCCGATCGAAGGCCGTGACGTCGGGTCGGCGTGGCGGCGGACGCTGTGGCGCCGGGCTCATCACGCCTACCGCGAGGATGAGGAATCGATCCTCGACGCGGTTCGCGTCGACTCGACACTGCCGGCGAGCCGCACGTCGAGCGCGATGGCGCCGATCCGGACGGAGTCGCCGTCGACGAGCCGGGTCGCGCCGGAAATGCGGCGCGCGCCGATCACCGTGCCGTTCTTGCTGTCGAGATCCTCGATCGTGGCCCCGGATCCGGTGACCGTGATCACGGCATGCCGGCGCGACACGCTCTCGTCCTGCAGGCAGATGGCCGCATCCCGGGCCCGGCCGACGACGTGCTCACCCTCCTCGAGCGTCGCCCGACCTTCGGCCCACGTGAGGCGCACGGCGCAGCCACCGGTACCGCTCGTTCGGGCGTCTCGTGCGTTGGGCACGTCGTCGCGCAGCGCATAGCCGAAACGCTGGACCGTCCGCAGGAACCGCGGCGACACCGGCGTGTCTCCGATGGCCTTGCGAATCTCGGCCACGAGATTCGCCAGATTCTTCTCGACGACGAACGTGTCAGGCCACAGGCGGTCGTGGAGTGCGCGCTTGGCGACGGCCTGCGGCCGGCTCTCGATGAGGATCAGCAGCAGTTCGAACGCCTTCGGCGACAGGTGGACGGACTGGCCCCCGCGGGTGATCTCGCGAGTCTTCGTATCGACGGCGACATCGGCGAAGTCGACGCGCACAGCGGCTCATTCTAGCGCCCGGAGCACCGGCGCCGGCAGCGATCGCCGCTGCGCCGAGGAATTCCTGCTCAAACCCTGCCGTACGCCTGCCGCATGCCTGTCGGGCGGCTGCGACACCACGTGCGGATCGCGCGACGCTGGAGGCATGAGACCGCAGGACTGGGCCTTCTTTGCCGCGCTCGCAGCCGCCGTGGCCGTCGTCGTCGCGGCCATCCGGGGTGACGCGCTCGCCGCCGTCGCTGGCTGCGGGGTGACCGCGACCCTGATGTGGGCGTCTCACGCGTTGAGTCGCCGCTACCACGGTCCCATGCCGGCATGGGGCCGCTGGGGCCTGCTCTGGCCCCGCCACGTGCTGGGGCCGGGTCCCCTGGCGCGACTGCTTGCACCGACACCCGGTGAGCGCATCTTCGAGCTCGGCCCGGGCATCGGCGTACACGCCCTGCCGATCGCGGCCGCCCTGTCGCCGGCCGGATCGCTGAGCGTCCTCGATGTCCAGCCGCTGATGCTCGACCACCTCGCCCGGCGTGCCGCCCGCGCCGGTGTCCACAACATCGAAGCGACTATCGCCAACGGGCGCGTTCTGCCGTACGAACCGGCCAGTTTCGACGGCGCCTACCTGATCGACGTGCTCGGGGAGATGCCGGACGCGCGCGGCGCCCTCCTGGAGCTGCACAGAATCCTCAAGCCCGGCGGCAGGCTGGTGGTTGGCGAGTATTTCGTCGACCCGGACTTCGTCAGCTTCGGCTCTCTCGTCACCATGGCTCATGACGCAGGGTTCAGCCTGGAAGGCCGGCGTGGGATCCGGCTGATGTATCTGGCCCGTTTTGTTGCTCAGAGCGCGAACGCTTGCCGTCCCGGCCCGGTCACCGGCCGTGGGCCGGCGTCGACACCGGCGGCGCGGTCGGCCGCGGCGGCGGCGCCGGTCGATCGTTCCAGTGGAGCACGGTGTTGAACAGCATCGCGAACTCGCCGTGGTTCTGCCAGCGATAGCAGGGATTGGTCGCAAAGAGCACGAGCCGCCCCTGGCCCACCGGCGCCTCGACGACCGCCGGCTGGTTGCGGATCTCGGCGGCGCCGCGGAGCAGCCCGTTGAGGACACCGTCGTCGCCGCCGACGTAGCGCATCAACACCTGCTGGTCGCGGTCGCGCTCCGGCACTTGCAGCAGCGGGCCGTTGGCGTAGCGGACCGGAATCAGCGGGTTCGGATAGCCGTAGAAGATCGGATGCGCGGGCTTGACGATCTCGGCCTGCACGATTGGACCCGGCGCGTAGAACTGCGCCGTCGGGCGTGTCGCCGTGACCGTGCGCGTGAGCCCGAAGTCGGCGGGAAAGGCGGTCGACGCGCCGAGCGTCACGATGGTGCCGCCGGCCTCGACGAACTTCTGCAGCTCGAGGACACCCTCGAGGCCCATGCCGCCGCGGATGTCCTCCGACTCGCCGTAGGCGCCGAGTGAAGGAAACGCGGCATTCTTCGTGTACGGCAGCGGCGCGCCGCGCATGTCGATGTCGTAGACCAGCCGCTTTGCGGTCGCTCCCTGGCTCGGGATCAGGATGACGTCGTAGGCGGCGCGGAGATCGCCGCGGCGGACGCGCTCCTTGTAGATCAAGTCGTACGGCACCTCGAACTGATCGAACGCGTGGCGCACCCACCCGACTTCCTGCGTGCTGCTCCAGGTGCTGTACATCGCCAGGCGCGGCAGATCGACGTCGTGAGCGGTGACGTCCGGCATCGCCGCGAGGCTCACGGCCGTGAGGCCGAGCGAGGTCACCGCGTTCGAGACGAGGGCGCGGACGTCGTGTCCGGCCTGGTTCGTGTCGATGAGGAGCGACCCGGCCGGATAGCTGGACTCCCCCACCGTGAAGGCCGCTTCCGCCGCCCGGACCTTCACATCCTTGAGGCGGTACCGCAAGGTCACGAGCGCGTTCGCGCCGCGATTGGCGACGAGGATGGCAGCCCCGGGAGCGCCCGTGAGGCTGCCGGCCGGCTCGACCCGCGCGACGGGCTCGACCGGCGTCGACAGGACAGCGCGATCCACCGTGGCCTTCACGTCCACGTGCAGCATCAGCCCCATCACCCAGCCGGTGTCGTCGTAGGTGCGCAGCGTCTGATCCGGGTAGTCCTCCTTCTGGAGCAGGATCTTCGCCAGGCGGCCATACGGCTGATCGCGCTTGACCACGTACGAGCCGGCGGGCCATTTGCCGTCGCTCAGGGTGAGCGCGCCCGTCGCGCGGCCGACCTCGATGCCCTGGACGCGCAGCAGGTTCACGAGTCGAGCGACGCGCGTCGGATCGGCCTGACCGCCTGGGATGACGAAGGCGTAAGGCGGCTCCTTCTGTCCCGACTCGATGGCGTGACGGCTCTTCAGATAGAAGTTCTCGAGCAGGATCTTCGGAAACGCCGAGGCGAGCTCGAGCGCCGTGAGCACGCCGGTCTGCATGAAGTTCGTGTTGTTGCGCATCGACCACTCGACCTCCTTGTAGGGAGGGCTGGGTCGATACCACTCGCGCGTGGTGCGGTTCTGCGGACCGGCGGCGCCAGGCGCGCCGGCGCCGTCCGGAGCGGTCACCGTCCGCGTCATCGTCGTCGCGCCGCCGTTGCCGAACGTCTCGTACATCCGCGCCAGGCCGTTGTGGTTGGAGGCCATGAAGGCCAGGTAGCCCGGCGACCACATGTCGACGAAGCCGTGCGTCCACACGCCCGGCAGGCCGTACTTGGTGAGCTGCGCCATCTCGAAGTTGGCGAACATCGGCAGCTCGCCGTAGAGGATGGGATCGAGCGACGGGTTCTGCGGCGCCTGGCCGCTGAAGGTGTAGAGGAAGGGCACCGACTCGTGCAGGTCGTGCATCACCGGCGGGTGCCACTGCAGATACCACTCGAGCAGCGCCCGCATCGACACCTGCGAGTAGTTGATGTCGCGGTTGTTGTCGTGGAACACGTAGCGGCCCCAGTAGGGCGGCCCGGCCACGCGATCACGCTCGCTCGTGATGCCGACGAGGTGCTGGCGATACCAGTCGACGTAACGATCGCGGCCGTCGGGGTCGGCCGCCGGCAGGATGGTGACGATCACGCGGTCGCGGATCTGCCGGATCAGCGGCGATTCCTCGACGGCCAGCCGGTAGGCCAGCTCCATGAGCATTTCGGGCGGGCCGGTTTCGCCGCTGTGCAGGCCGCCCATCAGGTGATAGATCGGCTTCGCGCTGGCGATGATCGTGCGCGCCTGCGCCTCGGAGAGTGACCGCGGATCGGCGAGCTGGGCGAGGTAGCCGCGATAGCGCTCGAGGTCACGGATGGTCGCCTCGTCCGCGACCACCACGATCGTGAGGTCGCGCCCCTCGTCGGTTTTGCCGATCGTCAGCACCTTGACCCGCGCGCTCTTCGCTTCGAGCGCACGGTAGTAGCGCAGTGCCTCTCCGGTGCTGGTCAGCTTGCCGGGGACGCCGACGTGGTAGCCGAGCACGTCCTTCGGCGTCGGCACGCCGGGCACGATGGGCAGG
Source organism: Vicinamibacteraceae bacterium (assembly GCA_031407765.1). Classification (GTDB taxonomy): domain Bacteria; phylum Acidobacteriota; class Vicinamibacteria; order Vicinamibacterales; family Vicinamibacteraceae; genus JBDSLU01. The sequence continues at coordinate 2,133 of JANOIR010000504.1, read as the reverse complement.
TGATCGACGAGTGGCGTCAGGAACTCGGGCCGCGTCGTCCACTGCTTCACGCGCGCGGCGAAGTCGGCGTCCTGGGCCTGGGCCTGGGTCTGGGCGGCGGGAGCGTCTCGCCGCTGCGCACTCGGCGTGGACAGGCCGGCCAGGACCAATCCAAGACAGAGGACCAGCGGACGCATGCTTCTGGGCATCGAGGATCCTTCGAAGCCCGGCTGGCGAACCGGGAGCGGGGATTCTAGCAGGCCGCGACAGGGCAGATGGTCGCCGGCGACGCCTCCCATCAGGCCCGCGGTTGCCTGAACCCTGCTTCGCCGCGGCCGTCCAAGACCGGCATGGTCGACGGCGGCTACCAGTTTCCTGGACGGTGGATCGGCGGCGTCGCGCTGATCGCCGGGCCGCTGGTGTGGTTGACGGGCGTGCTACTGCGACTGCCGTTCCACTTCTTCTTCCCGCAGCAGCTTGCGGCCTACCAGCAGGCTCCGGGAGCGATGTTCGCCGCTTACAGCTGCGTGCTGGTCGGACAGATCCTCGTCGCCGTCGGCGTGATCGCCGCCGCGAGCCTCATCGGCCGGACGCGGCCGGCCCTCGCGACGTGGGGCAGCCTGCTGGTCGTCCTCGGCCTGTTCGCGCGTACCTTTCACGCCGGCGCGGACCACCTCGCCTTCCAGCTGGTGTCGCCGCTGGGTCTTGAGCAGGCGACCGCCACGGTCGGTACAACGTACGGTGCCGCGCACATGGTCGCCGCGCTCAATCCCGCCATCATGTTCGGGTGGCCCGTTCTGGCTCTCGGTGCATGGCGGGCCGGAGTCCTGCCCTGGTGGCGCGCGCTGGCGCTCGCCGGGATGCTGGCGCTGATGCTGGGAGTCCTCAAGGGCAGCAGCTGGGTCTCGGTCGCCTGTCTCGTGGGACTGGCCATCGCGTTCGTGCCGCTCGGGATCCACGTGCTGGCCGACGGTCCGCGCCCCCGACCGCTCGTCGCCGCGGCGTGGGCCGTTTTCGTTCCCGTCCTCATCATCTTGAGCTTCGTTCTGGGCCGGATGGGTTGACTGGGCCGCCGGACCCCCGCGTGCTAAAATGCCGGTTCGGTTTCGGACTGGCTGCCTCCACGGAGCACGTCCGGGACGCCCTCCTCGCGAAAGTGGCGGAATTGGCAGACGCACCAGCTTGAGGGGCTGGCGGCCGCAAGGTCGTGGGGGTTCGAGTCCCCCCTTTCGCACCATCACCTCCCTTCGGTCGGTTCTGGCGCTCAAGGGGGTCCTCCAGCTTCTCGGGCTTCGGCGCTACGCGCCTCGCCCTTCGAGCGCGAGTCCCGCTGACGGCCATCGCTGCGCTCGGCCGGGCGCACCACTCCTCGCCACCTCGTTCTGGTTGCTCAAGGGGGTCCTCCTGCTCTCGGCCGGCGGCGCTGCGCGCCTTGGCCTTCGAGCCCGAGTCCCGCTGACGGCCGTCGCTTTGCGCTCGGCCGCGTCGCAGACGCCATCGCTTCGCTCGGCGGGCGCACCATCACTCGCTACGCTCGTTCGGGCTCTGCGATCGCAGACGGCGCGTTCGGCGTATGCTGGCGCACACCCTGCTGGCGGACGCCCATCCACCGACTGGAGCGAGCAATGACGATCCAAGTACGAACGACCCTGACGGCGCTCGCCGTTGTGGGCGTGATGGCGATACCGGTGCGTGGGGACGACGGCGGCCGTCGCGCGTTCCGGGCCGAGATGTCGGCCGGACATGAAGTCCCCGTCGTGGCGAGTGCGGCCAAGGGCACGTTCCGCGCGCGCTTGAGCGACGACGGGACGTCGTTCGAGTACACGCTCGACTACGAAGGCTTCGAGGGCACGGTCACGCAAGGACACATCCACATCGCGCAGCCGTTCGCGTCGGGCGGCATCTCGGTGTGGCTGTGCAAGACGGCGTCGGTGACGCCGCCCACGACCGTGCCTGCCGACACGCCGACGTGCGGGACGCCGGGGGGCGACGGTCCTGAGGCTGAGGGCGTCATCTCGACGGAGGACGTCATCGGCCCGACGGGCCAGGCGGTTCCGTCAGCGTCCTTCTAAGAGCTGCTTCACCTGATGCTCTCGGGCTTCGCCTTCTCCAACGTGGACTCCACCTCGGCTCCGGGCGGCGAGGTGCGCGGCC
>JANOIR010000446.1:0-53252 GCA_031407765.1 Vicinamibacteraceae bacterium | reverse complement strand
CGACGCCGCGCCCGCACATGCGGCGCGTCGCGGCCGATGCCGAGGCGCTCGCGCGCCGCCATGCCGGCAGTGGCTACGCCGACAACGCGCTCTGGCAGGCGGCGACGGTCGCCCTCGCGTCGTTCCGCGTCTATCGCAACCAGGCCGATCGCAAACTCGGCTTGCAGCTCCTCGATACGCTCGTGCGGCGCTACCCCTCCAGCTCGCTGACCTCCGATGCGCGCCTGCTCCTGCGCCGGCATGCCGCGGCCGCGCCCGCACAGGCAAAGCCGACGGCAGTAGCCGCGGAGCGCCACACCCCTCCCCCACCGATCGCCGTGCCCGTCGCGATGCCCGCCACCGCGACGACGGCCACGCCGGCGGTGCCCCTATCAGCCGGGACGGGCGTCGGAACCGGCGCTCGCCCGGCGTCGGCCATCGCACATGGCGCGGCGGTGGAGCCGGTGACGTCCCCGACGCGGACCGCGGAGGCGAGCGGGCGCCTGGCGACGCTCCGCGGCCTGCGCCGTACGCAGATCGGAGAGACGGTGCGGCTGACCCTCGACTTCGACGGCGAGGTGGCCTTCGACCAGCAGCGGCTGGCCGGCCCGGATCGCGTCTTCTTCGATTTCGTCCGGACGGCGCCGATCGCGTCGCTGTCGGACACGGTGCTGCAGTTCGAGGGGCCGACGGTCCGCCGCGTCCGTCTGGGCCGGCCGCGCGCCGACGTCACCCGGCTCGTCATCGATCTCGACGGCGTCGCCACCTACAGCGTGTTCGCCCTCTATCACCCCTTCCGACTGACCATCGACCTGCACCCGGGGCGGGCGCCCCTCGTCGCGGCGGTGCCGCGCAGCGGCGTGGTGCCGTCGCCGATCGCAATGCCGGCGGCCCTGCCGGCCCCCGCTGCGCCGCCGCCACCCGCGCCGCTCCGGTCGCACCGCATCACGGCACCGTCCGTTCCCCGGGCGCTGGCGACGCCGACGCGGATCGTCGTCGTCGAGCCGCTCCTCGCCGTCGGCGACACGCCGCTGTCGCCCGGCCGGTTCGGCAGCGCCGTCACCGCCGCGCCGGCCGTGACGACGCGCGTCGTGACCCGGCCGCGCGACCTCCTGCGGACGCGCCGGACCCAGTCGCTGATGGTGCGCGCCGCGGTGCGGCCGCCCGCCGGCCTGCCGCCGGGAATCGATCTCGCGGCGTTCGTCGCGCCGGCAGAACGAAGCGCCCGACGGGATCGCCGCGCCGCCGCAACACTCCCGGCGCTGCCGGTCGGGCCGCTGCCGGTGATCCCGGCAGCCCCGGCCGAGAACGGTGCCGGCGGCTTCTCGATCGCACGCCAGCTCGGGCTCGGCGTGTCGCGAATCGTCATCGACCCCGGCCACGGCGGCAAGGATCCTGGCGCCTCCGGCTCGAAGACCACCGAATCGGAGGTCGTGCTCGACGTCGCGCTGCGCCTCGAGCGGCTGCTCGCCGCCGAGGCCGGCATCGAGGTCGTGTTGACGCGCCGCACCGATACCTTCGTGCCGCTCGAGGAGCGCACCGCGATGGCCAACCGCCACGGCGCCGACCTCTTCCTGTCGATTCACGCCAACTCGAGCCGCAATCGCAAGGCGGCCGGGGTCGAGACCTATATCCTCAACTTCGCCACCAGCGCCGACGCCGCTGCGGTCGCGGCGCGCGAGAACGCCGCCGCCGTCGGGGCGATGCGCAACCTGCCGGACATGGTCCGCGCCATCACCCAGGGCAACAAGCGCGACGAGTCGCGTGAGCTGGCGGGCGCCGTCCAGGAATCGCTCGTCTCGCGGCTGCGGCCGCACAACCCCCCGCTGCGCGACCTGGGCGTCAAGCAGGCGCCCTTCGTGGTCCTCATCGGCGCCGGCATGCCGAGCGTGCTCGCCGAGATCGCCTTCATCAGCAACGATGGCGAGGGCGGCCTGCTGCGCACGGAAAAGTATCGCCAGCGGATCGCCGACGCGCTCGCCGCCGCCGTCGTCCGCTACACGCGCACGCTGAAGCCCGTCGGCACCATCGCCGCGCAGTGATCGTTGGCGGTCGCGCTCTCACGCGCGACCGCGGGCAGAAGGGTGCTCGGAGCACGCTCCGAGCACGCTCCGAGCACGCTCCGAGCACGCTCCGAGCACCTTGCGGTTTCTGCGTACGGGGGGACGGCGGGGCGGCGCCGGTCCAGGTAAGATTGGATCGTGCTGGCCCTGTTTCAGACGGTGACGCCGGTCGTGCAGCTCCCGGCGGGGGCACCGGCGAAAGAAGTCGGCCCCGCCGACGTGCTCCTCGGATCGATCGGGCTGGTCGGCGCGATGGCCGTGCTCGCCCTGGTGGCGGGGCTCCTGTTCGGCGGCCTGTTCATCCTCCGCCGCCGTGCCCAGCAGCGCCGCGACGACGCCGGCGAACCGCAGGCGACGCAGCTCAGGTTGTCGGAGCCACCCAGCGGGACGCCGTGAACGGCAGCTCCGCCAGCGTGCGGACGGCGACGCCAGTCGCACCCTTCGGCGCGTAGGGCTTCGGCTCGTCGACCCACGCCGTGCCGGCCACGTCCAGGTGCGCCCACGGCAGCCCGCCGGCGAACTCCTTGAGGAACAGCGCGGCGGTGATCGCGCCCCCCGGCCGGCCGCCGACGTTGGCCAGATCGGCGATCTCGCTCTTGAGCTGCTCCATGTATTCCTCGTAGAGCGGCATCGGCCACAGCCGATCGCCAGCGCGGGCCCCGGTCTCGCGCACCACGTCGACCCACCACGACGGCGTGCCGAAGATGCCGCTGGTGATGCGACCGAGCGCGACGACGCAGGCGCCGGTCAGCGTCGCCACGTCGACGAGGTGCGTCGCCCCCATCTTCTCGCGCGCGTACCACAGCGCGTCGCCGAGGATCAGGCGGCCTTCGGCGTCGGTGTTCAGCACTTCGACCGTCTTGCCGCTGGCGCCGCGGATGACGTCGCCGGGCTTGAGGGCGCGGCTGCCCGGCATGTTCTCGACCGCCGCGACGACGCCGACGACGCGGATCGGGGCGCCGAGCAGGCTCAGCGCCCGCATCGCGGTGATCACGGCGGCGCCGCCGGCCATGTCGTCCTTCATCCGGTCCATCATGTCGGCGGGCTTGATCGAGATGCCGCCGGTGTCGAAGGTGACGCCCTTGCCGACGAGGCCGAGCACCGGGCCGCCGGTGACGCCAGGCGGCGTGTGCGACAGCGTCAGCAGCCGCGCCGGCTCCGCCGAGCCGCGCGCGACACCCTCGATGAGGCCCATGCCGAGCGCTTTGATCGCGTGCTCGTCGTGGATCTGCACGTCCAATGAGGTCCCGGCGGCGAGGGCCGCGCCGCGCTCGACGAAGACCCGCGGCGTCAGGATGTTGCCGGGCTCGTTGGCCATCAGTCGCGCGTCGTTGGTCGCCTCGCCGAGGATGCGGCCGCGCTCGACCGCCGACGCCAGATCCGGAGCGGCGGTCTCGACCCGCACCAGCACCTCGGTCAGCGGCAACGCGTCGCGATCGCTCGTCTTGTAGGTATCGAGGTCGAGGGCGGCGAAGACGGCGCCCTCGGCGATCGCCTGCAGCACGTCGGGCCGCGACTGCCCCTCCGGAACGACGCAGGCGAAGCGTCCGAATCGCCGCTGGCGCACGACGAGGCCGGCGACGATCGCCAGCCGCCGCCAGCGCTCGGGGGTCAGATCCTCCGCGCGTCCGGAGCCGACGACGAGAACGCGTGTCGCCAGTGCGCCGTCGACGACGATCGGCAGCCACGCCGTCTCGAACGCTTTGCGCCGCAGCTCGGTGCCGCCAAGGAGCGACGCCAGCGCGCCGCCGGTGGTCGCGTCGAGGCGCGGATCGGGTCCGCCGCCTTCAGCGACGAATGTGACGAGCACGTCGGTGGCGAGGACCGGCAGCGGGCTGGAGACGACCGACAGGATGGGAGTGGTGCTCTGGGACACGCCGAGATTATAGAGGTTCCTCCGCCCCCGGGAGCCCGCCAGCAGGCCCTCCGGTCCGAGGCCGGCCCGCGGCCGCCAATCGCCCGCCGGCCCGCGTGAGGCGCCGCCGCGCGCCCAGCGCGGCGTGACGAATGGCGAGGACGGAGTCCGGAGCCATCGTCTGGTCGACGCGCGAAGGCGCGTCGGCAAATAGCAGTCCGCACGCTCAAAGGCCGGCCCGCGGCCGCGCGTGAGAGCGCGGCCGCAACAGGATAAGATGGCGGCGCCATCCTACGCCCAAGAACAGGATTGACCATGTCGTCGTACCGGATGTCGGCTCGTGTACTCGGCCTCGTCGCCGGGCTGGCCGTCGCCCTGTCGACCGTCCTTCGCGCCGAGATGCCGGCCGCGCAGGCAGCGGCCGCCGACAAACCGAAGAAGCTGTCCATGGACATCCGGGTCACCCCGGCGGTCAGCTTCGCCCCGTCGCGCATCCGCGCCATCGCCGAGCTGAAGCTGCCCGAGGATCGGACGGCCGAGTTTTACTGCGCCACGGTCGAATGGGACTGGGGCGACCTGACGGAATCAGAAGAGTCGAACGAGTGCGAGCCGTACGAAGCCGGGGTCAGCGACGTGAAGCGGGTCTTCACCGCCGAGCACACCTTCCAGACCGGCGGGCGGTACCGGGTGCAGCTCCGGCTGAAGCGCAACCGCAAAGTGCTCGCCAGCACGAGCACCGTCGTCACGGTCCGCCCTGGCGTCCGCGATCCCCCGCCGTTCGGCGCCGCCGAGCCGTGATCGCGGCGTTGTTGCCCGCGCCGGAGCGCAGCAGCCCGTGAGCACACCGCTGTGGACGCCGTCCGCCGATCGAGCGGCGCGCGCGCACGTGTCGGCGTTCCGGCGCGCGGCCGAGGTCGCCGCCGGACGGCCGCTCCCCGACTATCGCAGCCTGCACGCGTGGTCGATCGCCGAGCCCGAGGCGTTCTGGCAGACGTGTCTGCGTGAGAGCGGACTGCCCTGCTCCGGCGTCGCCCGCAGTGCCCGCAGCGCCGCGCCGATGCCGGAGACGCGCTGGTTCGAGGGTGTGACGCTGAACTACGCCGAGGCGCTGCTCGCCGGACGCGGCGCCGCGGCGGACGCTCCGGCGATCGTCGCCACCAGCGAGGCGGCTGAAGATCGCGCGATCACCCGCGCCGAGCTGCGCCGCGACGTGGCGCGGGCGGCCGCGGCGCTGGCGCGCGACGGCATCGGCCTCGGCGACACCGTCGCCGCCTTCGTCGCCAACGTCCCCGAGGCGGTGGTCCTGCACCTCGCCTGCGCCGCGCGCGGCGCCATCTTCTCGTCCTGCTCGCCCGACTTCGGCGCCGACGCCGCCTACGCGCGCTTCCACCAGATCGCGCCGAAGCTGCTGCTCGCGTCGTCGTCGTATCCCTACAACGGCAAGCGCTTCGACACCAGCCGCGTCGTGGCCGACCTGGTGGCCCGCCTGCCCGGCACGCCGCGCGTCGTCGTCCTCGGCAAGGCGATCGCCGGGCTCGACGCCGAGGTCTGGCCGGACTGGCTCGCCCCCGAGGCGCCGGAGCTGACACCGACCCGGCTGCCCTTCGATCACCCGCTCGCGGTCCTCTATTCGTCCGGCACGACCGGCCTGCCGAAAGCGCTCGTCCATCGCACCGGCGGCGTGCTCCTCACCCACCACAAGGAGCTGCGGCTGCACGGCGACATCGGGCCCGGCGATCGGCTGCTCTATTTCACGACCTGCGGCTGGATGATGTGGAACTGGCTGGTCTCGGCGCTGGCCGAGGGCACGACCATCGTGCTCTACGACGGCTCGCCGTCGTACCCGGGCCTCGACGTCCTGTGGGCCGCGGTCGATCGCCTCGAGGTGACGCACTTCGGCACCAGCGCCCGCTTCATCCACAGCTGCCGCGCCGCGGGCCTGGTCCCGGCACGGAGCCAGCGTCTCGACCGGCTCCGCACCGTGTTCTCGACCGGCTCGCCGCTGGCCCGCACCGGTTTCGAGTGGATCTACCGCGACGTCAAGGCCGACGTGCACCTGGCCAGCATCTCGGGCGGCACCGACATCGTCGGCTGCTTCATGCTCGGCGTCCCGACCGAACCGGTCTACAGCGGCGAGATCCAGGCGCCCGGCCTGGGCGTCGACCTCGCAGCGTTCGACGAGGACGGCCTGCCCGTCGTCGGCCGGCCCGGCGAACTCGTCTGCCGGCAACCGCTGCCGTCGATGCCGCTGCGTTTCTGGGGCGATACCGACGGCGCTCGCTATCGCGCCGCCTATTTCGAGCGCTATCCGGACGTGTGGCGGCACGGCGATCTCATCGAGATCACCGGGCACGGCGGCGTGCTGGTCTACGGCCGCAGCGACGCCACGCTCAATCCGGGCGGCGTGCGGATCGGCACCGCCGAGATCTACCGGCCCCTCGAGACCATGCCGGAGATCGTCGAGGGGCTTGCCGTGGGCAAACGCGAAGGCGACGACGAGGTGATCTGGCTGTTCGTGGTGCTGCGCGCCGGTGTGACGCTGGACGAGGCGCTGGTCACGCGCATCCAGCGGACGATCCGCAGCGAGGAGAGCCCGCGCCACGTCCCCACACGTATCATCCAGGTGAGCGAGCTGCCACGCACCCGCAGCGGCAAGTCGATGGAGATCGCGGTCACGCAGCTGGTCAACGGCCGGCCCGTGCCCAACCGGATGGTCGTCGCCAACCCGGCGTCGCTCGACGAGATCGAAGCGGCGATCGGCCGCGGCGTGACGAATGGCGAGGACGGGAGTCCGTAGCCATCGTCTGGTCGACGCGCGAAGGCGCGTCGGCAAATAGCAGCCGGACGCGCCAGAGGCTGCCCGTGGCACTTCCTGAGGGGAAGTGCCACCGACAGACTCAGAACCGGTAGAGGTAGGACGCCTTGAGGAACAGGCCGCGCCGCGACTCGCGCAGCGGGCTGGCCTCGTCGGTCCGCCATTCGCCGTCCTGATAGGTGCGGCGTTCACGCAGCGCGCCGTAGCCGGCGAACAAGACCGTGCCGGGCCGCAGCTCGTACGACCCGAGCGCGTCGAGCAGCAGCCGATGCGACGAGGTGTCGTGCTGCGCGATCAGGCGCGCATAGAGACGTCGGGAGAACTGGTAGGTCGTCTTGGTGTTGACGATGGTCAGGCCGTAGACCGCCGCCCGCGTGTCGTCGCGGTCGAAGTCGATCCGCTGCCATTCGATCTCCTGCGACAGGCGCGCGTTCGGCTGGATCGTGGCAAACGCCGAGAGCTGGCGCGAGCGGCCCTGGAACGGGTCGGCGTCGTCGTAGTACGTGGCGTAACCCCGATTGACGTTGGCGCCGCCGCGCAGCCAGCGGAACACCTGGCCGTTGCCGAAGGCACGCCAGCGGCCGCGCTTGAAACGCTCGCCCAGCCACGGCTCGTGGCCGCCCAGGTAGTCGACGCGGAAGAAACCCTGCCGCGACATGTGGAGGCGGATCCCTTGTACCGCGAGGAAATCCGAGCCTTCCTGCACGCGATCCTGCCCGCCCTGCCAGAACACGAACGGCACGATACGCTTGATGAAGGCGAAGCGGCTCTTCGACGCCGGATAGAAGCTGAGCGCGCCGAAACCCCACCCGCTCGTGAACCCGGTCCGGTTATAGAACGCCGAGTCCATCTTGAACTCGCGGTCGTAGTGCTCGACCTGGCCGAAGGCGTCGAACCGGCGCGAGCTCATGCCCCCGGTCCACACCGTCGCGGCCCCTTCGGTGCGGCTGCCGTCGGCGGCGGTCGACGTCGAGTAGAGCGCCATCCCGGTCATCTGCAGCGACGAGCCGCGTTTGCGCAAGCTGATGTCGGCGCCGGCGACGACGTTCGACGCCGGTCCCTGCGCGGTCGTCGAGAGGAGCGCGCCGGCGAAGCTGCCAGGCGAGAGGCTCATCTGGGCGCGCCCGATGCTGAAGACCTTGTCGCGGCCCTCCAGCGGATCGCCGGCTTCGAGGTCGCGGCCGGCAGCCTGATCGACTGCCGTGAGGACGCCGAACGTGGTGCGGCCGAGCGAGCCGGTGACCTTGCCGCCGACGATCGGATCGACGATCCGCCGCGTGTGCACGGTCGAAGACATGTTGCCGTCGCCGTCGCCGACGCCGGCCATGTTGAACAGGCCGGCGCCCTCCATGAAGAACGGTCGCTTCTCCGAGAAGAAGAGCGGGTAGCGCTGGTTGACCTCGACCTGGAAGGCGTCGCTCTCGACCTGGCTGAAGTCCGGGTTGACGGTGGCGTCGACGGTGACCGTCGACGTGATGCCGAACTTGCCGCTCAAGCCCACCGCGGCGGTGCTGTCGAAGGCGCCCCATGACGACGGCGTCGCGCGCTCCTCCGATCCCGCGTAGGTCACGCTCGGAATCGCTTCGCGCGTCGTCCGGCCACGCAGGCCGTCGAACACCAACGGCGCGTGGTGCTGGAAGACCCATTCGTTCGGCTTCAGCTGTGGCCACGAGGCCGAGAAGCCGGTGCGGCTGACGCGACGCCAGAACAGCACGCCCATCCGCGCGACGTCGCCGCCCTTGAAGCGGATCGACTGCAGCGGCAGCCGGATCTCCACGGTATAGCCGGTGGTGCCGACGCGCCCGGCGCTGTCCCACACCCAGTCGGGCGACGGGTCCTCGCCGCCCGAGTTGGTCTGCAACATGTCCAGCTGCACGCCGCTCGGGTTGACCATCATGTGGTACGCGACCTGGCCGGTGCCGAGCGCGTCCAGGCTCAGCCCGACCCAGTCGTCGCTCCAGATGTTGTCGCGCCGCGTGATGCTGGTCTTGATCCGGCTCGCCTCCGGGTCGTCGCAGCGGAAGGCGATGTACATGAAGCGATCGTCGTAAGCGATCCAGACGTGCGTCTGCTGCGGAATCGCTTCTCCGTGCAGCGGGTTGTACGAGCCCCACGTCCCGGTCGCCAGCTCCGGCCCCTGCCAGACGGCGTCGTCGAGCGTGCCATCGATGACCGGCGCGGCCGTGGTCCGGATGGGTGTCAGTGGCTGGAGCGCCGTGTCGATGGCGAGAGCGGTCGCCGGTGCGGTGAGCAGCACGAGGAGGCACGCCGCAAGGCGCACGGCTAGCAGTTCGTGGTGGAAGTGGCGCGAGGCACCGAGACGGGCGAGGCGCCCGGCGATCCAGGCGCGAGGAGGGCGAATATCGGGGATATTCCACCGACGAGCAACGCCGAGCGCCGGGATGCATCGCCCGTCGAATGCCGCGGCACTTCCACCGCGAGCTGCTAGTCCCCTGGAAACGTGAAGGCGTGCGCGGATCATGTCGTCGTAGCTTGGACGACGCGAGGGACGGTTCAGTTTACGCCCGGCCTTCTCCACCTTTGCCATACGACGCCGGTCCCCCGGCCGGGGGCGTTCAGGAGATGGCGACGGTCTCGAGCCGAGCGATGTACGATTCCTCTCGCACCACGCGGAAACCGCCGGCCAGGTAGGTCGGGAGCGCGCGGGCGTGATCCAGCGTGCAGGTGTGCAACCACACCCGGCTGGTCTCGCCGTCCCAGGCGCGGTCGATGATCGCGGCGAGGAAACCTTGGCCGACCCGACGTCCGATGAACTCGGGCAACAGCCCGAAGTAAACGATCTCGACGCTACCGTCGGCGGCGCGCTCAAGTTCGGCGAACCCCGCGGGCACGGTGCCGTGCGACAGAACCCAGATCTCGATCCCGGTCTGCGTGAGGTGCGCGTGAATCCGGTCGTCCGACCACGGCAAGCGGTCGATCCAGTGCCACGGGCGCCCGACCTCACGGTAGAGAAAGCGGTAGAACGAGGGCGGGCACGAGTCCGCGCGTGCGAGCCGCCACTCGGGGTCGGGCCAGGCCACCTCGATCCGCGGCCGCGTGGTCTGCTCGATGTAGGTGCGGACCGCGGGCACCGTCCGCTCGACCGGCGGCGCGGCATCCCGCACACTCGGCCGGCCGGCCTCACCGATCAGTTTGATGGATCGCCGCCAGCGCGCCGCCGAGGCGAACGTCGCTTCGACCGCCGGTCCGTCGGCCAGCCCGGCGCGGATCCGCGCCAACGACGCCTCGAGCGCCGCGATCGCGTCCGCGACGTGGTCGGCGTTGGCGTTCAGGATGCCGGACCAGAGCGCTCCCGAGCTCGCCGCCAGCCGGGTGGTGTCGGCCAGACCAGGCCCCGAGAGCGCCAGGCCCGACTCGCCAACCGTCGCCCCGATGGTCTCGAGCAACGTCGACGCGACCACTTGCGGCAAGTGACTCACGTAGGCCATGAGCCGATCGTGAGCACCAGCCTCGAGGATGGTCGGCGAGGCGCCCAGCGCGCGCGCGAAGGCGGTCAGGCGGTCGACCGCCGCCGGCGCGCTGCGCGGGCCCGGCGTCAGGATCCACGGCCGGCCGCGAAAGAGGTGCTCCCGCGCCGACGCCGTGCCCGACGTGGCCGCGCCGGCCAGCGGATGGCCGCCGACGAAGCCGTCGACGCCGCGAGACTCCGCGGCGGCGACGATGTCGCGCTTGGTGCTGCCGACGTCGGTGACGACGGTCCCCGGCTGGAGCCGCGGCGCCAGCGTCTCGAACGTGGCGACGTTGACCGCGATCGGCGCGCAGAGGATGACCAGATCCGCGCTCGCCGCAGCCGCGACGTCGGAGGTCGTCTCGGATACGGCGCCGAGCGCCACCGCGCTGACCAGCACGTCGCGCGTGTCGATGCCGATCACGCGGACGCCCGGCCAGCACGCCCGCGCCGCCAACCCCACCGAACCGCCCATCAGGCCTACGCCGACGATCGCAATGCTTCGAAATGGCGGCTCGGCGCCGTCGCCAGATCCCGGAGGCATACGCGTCGCGTCTACCACCCGCTGCGCACGGCCGGCTCGACGCAGATGCTGCGCCCGATCGCCGGCGCGATGATGCGCAGCTCCGCCATCAGGCGATCGAACTGGCCCGGGAACAGCGACTGCGCGCCGTCGCTCCACGCCTTGTCCGGATCGCAGTGCACCTCGATCAGCAATCCGTCGGCGCCGGCGGCGATCGACGCCCGCGCCATCGCCGGCACCTGATCCCGCTTGCCGATGCCGTGACTCGGATCGGCGAAGACCGGCAGGTGCGTGAGCTTCTTCAGCATCGGGATCGCCGAGATGTCCATCGTGTTGCGGGTGTAGGTCTCGAACGTCCGGATACCTCGCTCGCAGAGGATCACTTGTGTGTTGCCGCCGGAGAGCAGGTACTCCGCCGACATCAGCCACTCCTCGATCGTCGCCGAGATGCCGCGCTTCAGCAGCACCGGCTTGCGCACCTTGCCCATCTCCCGCAGCAGCGTGTAGTTCTGCATGTTGCGGGCGCCGAGCTGGTAGACGTCGACGTACCTGTCGATCAGGCTGATCTGGCTCGCGTCCATCACCTCGGTGATCAACTTGAGGCCGTGCTGATCGGCGCCGGCGCGGAGCATCCGCAGCCCCTCCTCGCCGTGTCCCTGGAAGCTGTACGGTGACGAGCGCGGCTTGAAGGCGCCGCCGAGCAGGAACTTGCCGCCGGCGCGTTTGACCGCCGCCGCCGAGGCGTTGACCTGCTCGTCGGTCTCAGCCGAGCACGGCCCGGCCATGACGATCACTTCGTCGCCGCCTATCCGAACGTCGCCGACGTCGAACACCGTGTTGTCGCGCTTGAACGTGCGGCTGGCGAGCTTGTACGGCTCGGTGATGCGCACCACTTCGTGGACGCCGTCGAGCACCTCGAGCAGCTTCGGGTCGCGGTGGCGTCCGGAGCCCACCGCGCCGAGCACGGTGCGTGCGGCTCCCGTCGATCGATGCACGTCGAAGCCTTGCTCGACGAGATGAGCGACGACGTTCTGGATCTGCTCTTCGCTCGCGCCTTCTGCCATCACGACTACCATGGACCATTCTCCTATGCCACCCGTCCGGATGCTCGGCGTCCGGTGCGGCCCCTTTTGGGGCCGCAGGGTTACTTGTGCTCGCGTTCGGCCATCGCACGCTCGAGGCGGCGCGCTTCGTCGATGATGCGTTCGAAGAGCCGCGCCATCGCGTCGCCGTCCAGCGGCCCGGGGTTCACGCTGCGGACGTGCCGCAGCACCGCTTCTTCACGCGCCGGCTGGTAGATCTCCATCTGCAGGAGCCCTTTCAGCCGGCCGATCTCGACGACGTTCTGGGCCCGGCTGCTGAGGAGCGCGACCAGCTGCGCGTCGATGGCGTCGATCGCGTCGCGGCACGCCGCGATCTCGGTCAGCACCCTGGCCCGTCCGGCGAGTTCATCCATGCGCGGCCTCCGCGACCTCGGCTCCGCCCTTCAGCCAGCGCACGAACCGCTCGACCTCCTCGCCCACCGTCGCCGAGTCGCCGGCGCGGGCGATGACGTCGACCAGCGCGCTGCCGACCACCGCTGCGTCGGCCCAGCGGCCGACCTCGCGGATGTGCTCCGGACGCGACAGGCCGAAGCCGAGCGCGACGGGCAGCCGCGTCTCGCGCCGCATCCGTGCCGCCAGCGCCTCGGCGCCGGTGGCGACATCGGCGCGCATGCCGGTCACGCCGAGCCGCGAGATGCCGTAGAGAAAGCCCGAGCCGAGCTCGCCGGCCCGGCGCAGCCGCTCGTCGGTCGTGGTCGGGCTGACCAGGAAAATCGTATCGATCGCCTCGGTCGCCAGGCGCGCCTGCAGCGCCCCGGCCTCCTCGACCGGCAGGTCGAGCGCAAGAACGCCGTCGACGCCGGCCTGACGGGCCCGCGTCGCGAAGGCGTCGAAGCCGAGCCGGTAGATCGGGTTGGCGTAGGTGAACAGGACGATCGGCGCGCGCAGCTCGCCGCGCAGCTCCTCGACCAGATCCAGCGTCCGCGCCAGCGTCATACCGCCGGCCAGCGCCCGCTCGGTCGCCCGCTGGATGACCGGGCCGTCGGCGAGCGGCTCCGAGAACGGCACGCCGAGCTCGATCACGTCGGCGCCGGCGCGGTCGAGCGCGCGCACGATGTCGCGCGATCGGGCATAGCCGGGATCGCCGGCGGTGACATAGGTGACGAGGCCCGGCGCGCCGCCTGCCCGCAACCGTGCAAAGGTATCGGCCAGCCGTTGGCTCACGAGCGTACCTCCGCCGGCGCCGCCTGGCCAAGGCTGCCGACCAGGTGCACGTCCTTGTCGCCGCGGCCGGAGAGGTTCACCACCAGGATGCCGTCTCGGCCGATCTCGCGGGCGACGTCTCGCACCGCGGCGATCGCGTGCGCCGATTCGAGCGCCGGCAGCAGCCCTTCGCTGCGTCCCAGCCACGCGAAGGCGTCGAGCGCGGCGGCGTCGGTCGCGTAGCGATAGCTCACCCGTCCCTGATCGCGCAGCCACGCGTGCTCCGGCCCGATCGCCGCGTAATCGAGGCCGGCCGAAACCGAGTGCGTCAGCTCGATGTTGCCGGCGGCGTCCTGCAGCACGTAGGTGAAGGTGCCTTGCAACACACCGGGGCTGCCGCCCGAGAAGCGGGCCGCGTGCCGGCCCGGCGTGATGCCCTCGCCGCCGGCTTCGACGCCGATCAGCCGGACCGCGGCGTCGTCGATGAAGGCGTCGAACAGCCCGATCGCGTTGCTGCCACCGCCGATGCAGGCGAGGACGGCATCGGGCAGGCGGCCGGCCTGGGCCAGGATCTGCTGCCGCGCCCCCTGGCCCATGATCGACTGGACCTCGCGGACCATCAACGGATACGGATGCGGCCCGAGCGCCGAGCCGAGCAGGTAGGCGGTGTCATCCGGTCGCGCCACCCAGTCGCGCATCGCTTCGCTGATGGCATCCTACAACGTCCGGCTGCCGCTGTCGACGCCGACGACGGTGGCGCCGAGCAGGCGCATGCGCACGACATTCAGCGCCTGGCGCGCCATGTCCTCGGTGCCCATGTAGACGACGCACTCGAGGCCGAGCAGCGCGCAGGCCGTGGCCGAGGCGACGCCGTGCTGGCCGGCGCCGGTCTCGGCGACGATGCGCGTCTTGCGCATCCGCTTGGCCAGCAGGGCCTGGCCGATCGCGTTGTTGATCTTGTGAGCGCCGGTGTGGGCCAGGTCCTCGCGCTTGAGGAAGACGCGACAGCCGACGTCCTCGGACAGCCGCTGCGCCTCGTAGAGCGGCGTGGGACGGCCGACGAACTGCCGCAGCACCTGCACCAGGTCGTCGACGAAAGCCGGATCGGTCCGCGCCGAAAAGTAGGCGCGCTCGAGCGCCGCCACCGGCTCGACCAGCGTCTCCGGCACGAAGCGCCCGCCGTAGGCGCCGAAATAGCCGCGCGCATCCGGATCCCGCCGCCCGAAGACGGGCCTCGCCTCCACCCTATCCCCCGCTTCTACCCTATCCAAGGCCATCGTCATCCCGCCTCCAGGCGTCGTCCACCGCGCGCGCGAACGCCCGCATCCGTGCAACCGATTTCTCGCCCGGCCGCGCCTCGATTCCCGACGAGACGTCCACCGCGTAGGGACGGACCCTCGCGATCGCCTCGCCGACGTTGTCGGCGGTCAACCCGCCGGCCAGCACCAGCCGGCGCGCCCGCGCCAGCGCCGCGGCCGCCGGCCAGTCGGCGAGCTCGCCGGTGCCGCCGGGCGCGTCGCCCGTCGCCGCGTCGACGAGCAGCGTCACCGCCTCCGGCCACGCCGACGCCTGGCTCCGCGGATCGACCTCCCGCGCCAGGGCCTTGATCACGCGCGGCCACACCGCCGCGGCGTTGGCCGCGCTCTCGCGGCCGTGCAGCTGCACGACGTCGAGGCCGGCGTGCTCAGCGACGCGGCGCACGTCCGCCATCGGCAGATCGACGAAGACGCCGACGCGCTGCAGGAACGGCGGCAGCCTCTGCGCGATCGCCCGCGCGGCCTCCGGCGTGATTGCACGCGGGCTGGCCGGCGCGAAGACGAAGCCGATCGCCGCCGCGCCGAGATCGGCGGCGGCCCAGGCGTCCTCGACGCGCGTGATGCCGCAGAACTTCATCGCCGGCCGGATCACCCTCGTACTCCCGTCAGCTCGGCCAGCGCCGCACCAGGATCCGGCTCGCCCATGAGCCGCTCGCCGACCAGGAAGGCGTGATAGCCGGCCACCGTGAGCGCGTCGATGTCGGCGGCGGTGCGGATGCCGCTCTCGGCGACGCCGACGACGCCGGGGGCGAGCGACGGGCCGAGGCGGAGTGCGACCTCGAGCGAGACCGTCAGCGTCTTCAAGTCGCGGCTGTTGACGCCGATGAGTCGCGCCCCCGCCTGGTGCGCCCGCGCCAGTTCCGCGGCGGTGTGAACCTCGACCAGCACGGCCAGGCCGCGCCCCAGCGCCTCGGTGTGGAGCCGGGCCAGCGTGGCGTCGTCGAGCGCGGCGACGATCAGCAGGATCGCGTCGGCGCCGGCGGCGTGCGCCTCGAGGATCTGGAACGGGTCGACGAAGAAGTCCTTGCGCAGGATCGGCGTCGGCACCGCGGCGCGCACCGCGCGCAGATGGTCGAGGGCGCCGTCGAAGAAGGTCGGCTCGGTAAGCACCGAGATCGCGGCCGCGCCGGCGGCCGCGTACTGACGCGCAATGGCGGCCGGATCGTAGTTGGCGCGAAGGATTCCGCGCGACGGCGAGCGGCGCTTGCACTCGGCGATGACGCGGACGGGGCCGGGCGTGGCCAGCGCCGCGACGAGCGCGGCGCCGCGCGGCTGCCACGCCGCGGCCTCCCGCTCGAGGGCGCGTCGCGCCTCCGGCGTCGAGCGCATCTCGACGCCGCGCGTCGTGGCCGCGATGATCGTGGTGAGCACGTCCGCCCCGCCCGCGCTCCTCATATCGACGCTCCGTGGTGCGAGGTCGCGATCAGCTGTTCCAGGGTCGCGGTGGCGGCGCCGCGATCGATGGCCGCGGCGGCCCGCGCGATCCCTTCGTTCACCGACGTCGCCGCGCCGGCGATGAGCAGTGCCGCGCCGGCGTTCAGCAGCACGACGTCGCGCTGCGGCCCTCTGGCGCCGGTCAGGATGTCGCGGGCGATGGCCGCGTTCTGGGCGGCGGTGCCACCGGCCAGATCGGCCAGGCTCGCCTTGGCCAGGCCGACGTCGACCGGGTGCACGTAGAACGTCCGCACCGAGCGGCCGCGTGCCTCGGACACCTTGGTGTAGCCGGTCGTCGACAGCTCGTCGAGGCCGTCGGCGCCGTGCACGACCCAGGCGCGCTCGGAGCCGAGCAGGCCGAGCGCCTTCGCCACCAGCTCCGTGAGCTCCGGCCGCGGCACACCGACGATCTGGCGCCGGGCCCCGGCCGGGTTGGTCAGTGGGCCGAGCAGGTTGAAAGCCGTGCGGACGCCGAGCTCGCGCCGCACCGATGCGACGTGGCGCATCGCGGGATGGAACGTCGGCGCGAAGAAGAAGGCGAGGCCGGCCTCGGCGAGGCACGCCTCGGCGATCGCCGGGGTCACCGCCACGTCGACCCCCAGCGCCTCGAACACGTCGGCGCTGCCGCAGCGGCTCGAGGCCGAGCGGTTGCCGTGCTTGGCGACCGGCACGCCGCAGGCGGCCACCACGATCGCCGCGACCGTCGAGATGTTGAACGTGTCGGCGCCGTCGCCGCCGGTGCCGCAGGTGTCGATCGCCTCGGGGTGGGGCCGCGACAGCGATACCGCGCGGGCGCGCATGGTCCGCGCGAAGCCGACGATCTCGGCCGGCCGCTCGCCCTTCTGGCGCAGCGCAATCAGCAGGCCGGCGACCTGCGCCGCCGGCACGTCGCCGTCCATCATCCGGGCCATCGCGGCCGCGGCTTCGGCCTCGGTTAGGTCTTCCTGCCGTTGCAGCTTCTCGAGTAGTGCGGGAAACATCAGTGTCTAGAGCTCCAGGAAGTTGCGCAGGAGCCGTCGACCTTCCTCGGTCAGGATCGACTCGGGGTGGAACTGGACGCCATGCATCGGCCACTCGCGGTGGCGCAGCGCCATGACGGTGCGATCGGCGTCTTTGGTACGGGCGGCGATCTCGAGGGCCGCGGGCCAGCCGTCCTCGGACACCACCAGCGAGTGGTAGCGGGCGGCCGGGAACGGCGCCGTCAGGCCGGCGAACACGCCCTTGCCGTCGTGCTCGATCGTCGAGCTCTTGCCGTGCATCAGCCGTGACGCGCGCACCACCTGCCCGCCGAACGCCGCGCCCATCGCCTGGTGGCCGAGGCAGACGCCGAGGATCGGCAGCGATGGACCGAAGCGCTTGATCACGGCAATCGAGATGCCGGCGTCCTCGGGCCGCCCCGGCCCGGGCGAAATCACGAGCCGCGACGGCGCCAGGGCCGCGATCTCGTCGAGGGTGATCTGGTCGTTGCGGCGCACCGACACCTCGGCGCCCAGCTCGCCCAGGTACTGGGCGAGGTTGTAGGTGAACGAATCGTAGTTGTCGATCAGGAGAACCATCACCGCAGCTCCCGCTGCGCGAGCTCGAGGGCGCGCAGGAGCGCCTGCGCCTTGTTCCGCGTCTCTTCGTATTCCGTCGCCGGATCGGAGTCGGCGACGATGCCGGCCCCGGCCTGCACCTGGGCGACGCCGTCGCGCAGGACCAGGGTGCGGATGGCGATGCAGCAGTCGAGGTTGCCGGCGAAATCGAGGTAGCCGACGGCACCGGCATACACGCCACGCCATGATGGCTCGAGCGCCGCGATGATCTCCATGGCCCGGATTTTCGGCGCGCCCGACACGGTCCCGGCCGGGAAGCAGGCCACGAGCGCGTCGAGGCGATCCTTGTCGGCCGAGAGCCGCCCCTCGACCCGCGAGACGAGGTGCATGACGTGCGAGTAGCGATCGATCGTCATGTACTGCGGCACGCGCACGGTGCCGTAGTCGCAGACGCGGCCGACGTCGTTGCGGCCGAGGTCGACCAGCATCACGTGCTCGGCCCGCTCCTTCTCGTCGCGCTTCAGCTCCTCGCCGAGGCGCAGATCCTCCTCGTGCGTGGCGCCGCGCGGCCGGGTGCCGGCGATCGGATGCGTCTCGACGTGGCGGCCCTCGACGCGCACCAGCATCTCCGGCGACGAGCCGACGATCGAGACGTCGCCGACGCGCAGGAAATACATGTAGGGCGACGGGTTGACGTGGCGCAACGCGCGGTAGACGGTGAACGGATCGGCGCTGACCCGCACGTCGTAGCGTTGCGACAGCACCACCTGGTAGACGTCGCCGGCGGCGATGTGCTCCTTGGCGGTGCGGACCGCCGCCTCGAACTCCGCCCGCGTGGTCCGCGCTTCGACCACCGGCGGATCGCCGCCGCCTGCCGTCGCGCGCGACAGCCCACCGGCGAGCTCGCGCTCGAGGAACTGGATGCGGGCGCAGGCGAACTGGTAGAGCGACTCGAGGCTCTCGCCCGGCGTGACCCGCGCGTTGGCGATCAGCAGGATGCGGTGCCGGACGTGATCGAAGGCGAGCACCGTGTCGAACAGCATGAACGCCGCTTCGGCGGCCGGATCGCCGAGACGCTCGCGCTCGCGTTGCCAGACGCCGTCGAGCGCCGGCTCGAACCACGGGGCGGCGTCGTAGCCGAAGAAGCCGACGGCGCCGCCGGTCAGACGCGGCAGATCGGGCACGACCGGCGAGCGGTACTCCGCCATCACCCGGCGCAGCGCCTCGATGAACGGCTCGTGCAGGACTTCCGTCTCACCGGCGCGCTCCAGCACGGTCTCGCCGTTGCGCGCCCGCAGCACCAGGAAGGGATCCTTGCCGAGGAAGCTGTAGCGCGCGATGCGCTCGCCGCCCTCGACGCTCTCGAGCAGGAAGGAGTAGTCGGCGTGCTCCGCGACCTTGAGGAACGCCGCCGCCGGCGTCAGCAGGTCGGCAAGGATTTCCTTGTAGACCGGGACGAACGTGCCGCGCGTGGCCAGTTCGACGAATTCTTCGAACGACGTGTGCTTCATACAGGTGTCCCGGCTTCTGCCCGGGCGGCCGACATCGCCGCCAGCCGCCGCTCCGCGGCCTCCCGCAGGACACGCGTCTCCGGCGTCACGCCGGTCCACCACGCGAACTGCCGGATCGCCTGGGCGACCAGCATGTCGAGGCCGTCGAGGGTGCGGCAGCCGGCCGCCGCGGCGTCGCGCAGCAGGCGCGTCGGCCGCGGGTTGTAGACGAGGTCATACACCAGCGCGCCGTCGAGCCCGATGCTGAAATCCTCGGCGGCGACCGGCGATCGATCCACGTCGGGATGGGTACCGACTGGTGTCGTGTTCACGAGCACATCCCAGCTGCCGCGCGGCACCGGCCACGCTCCCGCCGTGACGTGGGCGGTGTCCGCCAGCGCCTGCGCCGCCTCGGGACGCCGGGCGTGCACCGACACCCGTGCGCCGCGCGACAGGAGGCCGCTGATGACCGAACGCGCCGAGCCGCCGGCACCGACCACGGCGGCGCGGCGCCCCTCGAGCGCCTCGGCGGCGAGCGGAGCCAGGAAACCTTCGACGTCGGTGTTGGTCCCGTCCCAGCCGCCGGGCCAGTCGCCGGGCCAGTCGCCGGCGCGTCGCCGCAGCGTGTTGAGCGCGCCGGCCTGCCCCGCCGCACGCGCCGCGTCCTCCTTGTAGGGGGCGGTCACGCTGGCGCCGGCCATGCCGAGCGCATCGGCAAGGGCGAGGAAATCCTCGAAGTCGGCCGCCTCACACGGCAGGTAGACGCCGTCGATCCCGGTCGCGGCGAAGGCGGCGTTGTGCATGGCCGGCGAAACCGAGTGGCCAATCGGCCGGCCGACGACAGCGTAGACCGGCGTCGACGCCCCGACCACACCCACCCGGAACTCGTCGCGCAGGCGGTCGACCGTGACCTGCCCGGGCGCCACGCCGTTGCCGCCGTAGGTCCATGCCGAGCCGACGTGCTCGGGCAGGACGCGCGTCGCCAGCCCGGGGGTCCCCATCGCGATCACGACCGTGCGCTCGCCCGCGTCGCGGCCAGCGCGGCCGATGGCGATCACCGGCAGCGTGTCCCGGAGCCGCGCCGCGGTCACCGCGATCTTCACCATGGCGGTGCCGTAGCGACGCATGTCGCGCACGCGATCGGCCAGATCGGCCGGCACGCCCTCGAAGTCGTGGCTCGACAGCACGACGCGGGCGCGCAACTCGGCCGGCCAGTGCTCGAGCGCGGCGGCGGCCTTCCATTCGAGGTCGACGTAGTCGGCGCCCAGCGCCAGCGCCCGCGCCAGGATCGCCAGGCGATCGGCCTCGGCGCCCTGGAATCGGCCGCCCTCCCAGGAGGCCCGGCAGGTGGCGATCACCGGCCGGCTCCGGCCGGCCATGGCCGCGTCGGCGTCGGGGCGGTCCAGCAGGTCGAGACGCAGCTCCACCATGTCGGCCCTGGAGGCGTCCCGCTGGTTCCGCATCGCGTCCGGGGACGCGGCGGCGACGGCTTCGACGATCAATGCACGCATACGAAAAAAGCCCCTCCAACCGGTGAGGTTGAAGGGGCTCGAACTCTCTGGTATTCCGCGTCGTCCGCTTTGGCTAGACGGCCCCCTCGACCTGATGGACGTCATACCACCAGACCCGGTTGCCAAACGAGCCAAACGAGCCAAACCAGGCAGAGGGGCCAAACGCGGGGCTGGACGACAGGCGCACGCCGCGAGCCGCCACGGTGGCAGCCGCCATTACGCCGAAGTCGTGCAACCGATCCATGGCCGGTGACGATAACAGAGAGAGCGGGACACGGTCAACGCGATTTGGCGGCTTTCCGGCCCGGAGCGCTATACTTTGAGCATCCTTTTGTCATTTGCGTCCCGCCTCCGATTGCCCCGGCCAACGCGGCTGCTGCCCGTTGCATGCTTCGTCACGGCGCTGGTCTGCGCGCTGCCCGCGGTCCAGCTGCGTGGCGCTGAACCGTTCATGCCGGTCGACGCGGTCAAGCCCGGCATGCGCGGGACCGGCGTGACCGTCTTCGACGGCGAGACGCGATCCGAATTCCAGGTCGAGATCCTCGGCACGCTGCCGAACGCCGTCGGCCCGCGCCGCCACCTGATCCTGGCCCGTCTCTCCGGCCATCGCCTCGCCGACACCGGCGTGATGCAGGGCATGAGCGGCAGCCCGGTCTATATCGACAACCGGCTCATCGGTGCGGTGTCGTACTCGCTCGGTGCCTTCTCGAAGGAGCCGATCGCCGGGATCACGCCGATCGCCGACATGATCGACGCGACCGAGCGCAGCACCGGCACGTCGGCACCGGTGCGCAGCGCGTCGGCGGACGTCCACTGGCCGGCGGCGCCGGCCGTGTTCGCTGCCGCGATGCGCGACGCGTTCGCCCGTGTCACCGCCGCCAGCGCACCGATCCCGCTCACCGGCCTCGATGCGCCGGCGCTCGCCGCGCTGCCGAATCATGCCCAGCTGCGGCCGATCGCGGTCGCCTACACGATGGCCGGCTTCTCCGGCGACACCGCCGCGGCGTTCACCCGGGCGCTCGGCGCGGCGGTCGGCGGGCCCGCAAGGGCCGGGGCCCACATCGGTGCGGCCGCGCCGCCCGCGCTGGCGCCCGGTGACGCCGTCGGCGTCAGCCTGATCCGCGGCGACCTCACCTTCGGCGCCACCGGCACTGTCACCCACGTCGACGGCGGCCGGGTCTACGCCTTCGGCCATCCCTTCTTCAACCTCGGCCCGACCGAGTTCCCGATGACCCGGGCCCGCGTGCAGACGCTGCTGCCGAGTCTGAACGTCTCGCAGAAGCTCGCCGCAATCGGCGACGTCGTCGGCACCGTCCGGCAGGACCGTTCGACCGCCATCGCCGGCACGCTCGGCGCCGGGCCGGCGCTGGTCCCGGTGACGCTCACCCTGCAGTCCGATCGGGCGCCGGCACGCACCTTCCGGTTCGAGATCGTCAAGGACCAGCTCTTCACGCCGCTCCTGACCTTCGCCTCGATCGCCAACACGCTGCAGGCCTACGAGCGCGAGTTCGGCGTCGCCACCTTCCTCGTCCGCGGCTCCGCCCAGGTGCGCGGGCATGGCAGCGTCGCGATCGACGACGTCTTCTCCGGCGACTCCCCGGCGATCGGCGCCGCCGCGTCGGTCGCCGGCCCGCTGTCGCTGCTGCTGCGCAACGAGCGCCAGCCGGTCCAGATCGACGGCGTCGAGCTGGCCATCCAGTCGTTCGAGGAGCCACGGACGGCGAGCATCGAGCGGGTGTGGCTGGGCAAGCGCGAGCCGCGGCCGGGCGAGACAGTTCCGGTCCACGTCGTGACCCGCTCCTACCGCGGCGTCGAGCGGACCCACACCATCCCCATCCAGATTCCCGCCGGCTCGACGGGAACGCTCTCACTCATCGTCTCCGACGGCACGCGCCTGGCATCGACCGAGCAGCGCGAGCAGCGGCCGCCGTCGACGAGCGACAGCGTCCCGCAGCTCATTCGCGCCTTCAACGAAGCCCGCCGCAACAACCGCATCTACGTCAAGCTGACGCGCACCGTCGCCGGCGCCATCGTCGCCGGTGAACGAGAGCCGGCGCTGCCACCGTCGGTCCTCGCCGTGATCGAGGGCGCACAGCCCGGTGTCGTCGTGCAGCCGCTCTCGGCGGCCGTCGTCGGCGAATGGGACGTGCCGTCCGACGAGGCCATCACCGGCCAGCGCACGCTCCAGGTCCTGGTCCGCCCCAACTGATCTCCATGCCCACTCCCGGATTCTGTCGACGGCCGCGGCCGCGGACCGTCCTCTGCGCCTCGCTGGCGCTGGCCTTCGCCGCTGGCGGCGCCCTCCAGGCGGCGAGCACCGGCTTCTGGATCGTCGCGACCCAGACCGACTTCCTCAAGGGCGATACCGACGCGGTGTCGATCGACACCGACGGGCGGGTGACGATCGCCCCGGCGCTGCAGCTGCTCGGGGAGGTCGGCACCCCGGCGGTGTGGCGCCTCGCGACGGCGCGAGGTCAGGCGTGGGCGGCCACCGGCCACGACGGCAAGCTCTGGTCGTTCCCCGCCCAGGGCACGCCGAAAGTGATCTTCGACGCCGCCGAGCTCGATCTGCAGGCCATCGTCGCCGGCCCGCAGGGCTCCGTGCTGGTCGGCTCCTCGCCCGACGGCAAGGTCTACCGCGTCGCCGCCGACGGCACCGCCTCGACGTTCTTCGATCCCGAGGACAAGTACATCTGGGCGATCGCGGTGGCACCGGACGGCACCATCTACGTCGGCACCGGCGGCAAGGGCAAGGTCTACAAGGTGCCCGCGGCAGGCGGCGCCGGCACGCTCTTCTACGACACCACCACCGAGCACGTCAGCGCGCTCGCGTTCGACAGCTCGGGCCGGCTGCTCGTCGGCACGTCGACGCCAGGCCGCGTCGTCCGCGTCGAGGCCGACGGCAAGCCGTTCGTGCTCCTCGAAGCCGGCTACCAGGAAGTACGCAGCCTGCGTGTGGCGGGCGGCTTCACCTACGCCACCGCGACCGGCGCTGCGACTTCGACGCCCGGCGACCAGACGCCGCGGCCCAGCGTCGACACCAGTGCCGCCGTGACGATGTCGACCGAGGTCACCGTCACGGCGATCGGCGACAGCGCCGTCGTCTCCTCGGCCCCGGCGACCAGCGGCGGAGAGTCGCGCGGCAGCGGCGCCCAGAAGGGGGCGATCTACCGCATCGCCGCCGACGGCGACTGGACCACGGTGTGGGACTCGCCCGACGACGTGCCCTACGACGTGCTCGTCGAGCCGGGCGGCAGCCTCCTCGTCGGCACCGGCGGCAAGGGCAAGCTCTATCGGCTCTCGGGCGACCCCGTCGTGGCGACGCTGGTGACGCGGACCGACGCCCAGCAGATCACCGCGATCGCCGACGATGGCGCCGGCGGCATCCTGCTCGCCGCCTCGAATCCGGGGCGCGTGCTGCGCCTCTCGTCGAAGCCGGCCGCGACCGGCTCCTACGTCTCGGACGTGCGCGACACCACGACGGTCGCGACCTGGGGCACGATCCGCTGGCAGGCGACGCTGCCGCCGGGGACGGCGATCGCCCTGCAGACGCGCAGCGGCAACACCCGCACGCCGGACACGACCTGGAGCGCCTGGTCGGCCCCCTACACCGCCGCGCTCGGCACCCGCATCGAGAGCCCGAAGGCGCGCTACCTGCAGTGGAAGGCGGTCCTGACCGGCGCCAGCGGCGCCAGCCCCGTGCTGACCTCGGTGTCCGCCGCCTACCTGCCGCGCAACACCCGGCCGATCATCGACAGCGTCACCGTGCACCCCGCCGGCGTGGTGTTCCAGCGGCCCTTCCCGACCGGCGACCCTGAGCTGGCCGGCATCGACGGCTCGCCCGAACCGCGCGCGGTGGCGCCGGGCACGCCGTCGATCGGCCAGACGCTCGGCCGCCGCACCTACCAGAAGAGCCTGCAGACGTTCGTCTGGTCGGGGCGCGACGCAGACGGCGATCGCCTCCACTACGCCCTCGCCTACCGGCGCGAAGGCGATCGGATCTGGACGGCGCTCAAGGGCGACCTCGGCGACGACGTCTACACGTGGGACACGACGACGGTCCCGGACGGCACCTACGTACTCAAGGTGACCGCGTCCGACGCCGCCGGCAACGCGCCGGGGATGGGGCTCCAGGGCGAGCGCGAGAGCCAGAGCTTCAACATCGACAACACCCCGCCGGCGGTGTCCATCACCCCGCCTGCGGCGGGCGCCGGCGCCGTCGTGCGCTTCACGGTGCAGGACACCCACTCACCCATCCAGAAGGTGGAGTACGCCAGCGCCGGCGATCGCTGGCGACAGGCGTATCCGGTCGATGGGCTGCTGGACTCGCGGGATGAACGCTTCGAGCTGACGCTCGACGCCGGCGCCAAGTCGCCGGTCGTGGTCCGCGCGACCGACGCGCTGGGCAACGTCGCGACCGCCCTGCTGCGCTAAATCTTACCGTCTAGCTTGCCGCGGACCGTGGTCTGCTCAAAGAGCCAGATCAGGTTCACGGCAATCGGAGACCCATGGCGCTGGGCCGGACGGAAGCGGGTCGACGATACCGCCTGCATGACGCGACGCTCGAGCTCGTCGTCTTCCTTGGCCGGCAGGAACGACGCCTGCGCGACGATGCCTTCCTGGGTCAGCACACCGGCCACGGCCAGCGCGCTCGGATGCGGGGTCGAGGTCTCGGGCAGCCCTTCGAGGACGTCGACGTGGTCGTCGGCGACCCGCGGCAGCACCATGCGCTCGTCGAGGCTCACCGGATTGCGGTTCGAGCCCGGCTCGGCCATCGCCGCCAGCAGGCCCGACAGCGAGTCGTCGCGCTGCGCCGGGGCGAAATACAACAGACCGGCGATGGCCAGGATGCACGACGCGGTGGCACTCATCGCGCCGAGGCCGGCGTAGACGAAGTGCAGGTCCTCGAACGCGTGCCCGACCTGGACCGGCCACGACGCTTCGCGCTCGCTCCGCACCCGGCTCACCACCGACTGCGACATCGCGTCGAGATCGCGCGACAGCTCCGCCTCGTCGCGCGGCGCCCGCGTGCCGAGCGCGGCGCTCATCATCTGGCGCACCTCACGCAGCTCGCGCGCGGTGGCGTGACAGGCGGCGCACAGCGCCAAATGATTTTCGACCCGCACCTGCTCGCCGATGGCCAGTTCGCCGTCGTGCAGCGGCTCGAGCAGGTCGACGACCGACGAGCACATCATCGAATGCCTCACGGCCGGCCTCCTTCCAGGCGGGCGGCGAGGGCGGCGTCGATCGGCGAGACGGCCTGCCCCGGGGTCTCGCGCAGCTCCGCCCGGAGCAGCTCGCGGGCGCGCGCCAGCCGGGACTTCACCGTCCCGACCGCGACGCCTTGCGAAAACGCGATTTCCTCGTAGCTCAATCCGTCCATCTCTCGCAGGACCAGCGCCGACCGCTGGTCGAAAGGCAACGCCAGGAGCGCGTTGGTCAGGCGCACCGCCAGCTCGCGGCGGCCGAGCACCCGATCCGGCTCGTTGGCGGTGCTGGTGGCCGGCAGGTCGCCGTGCTGCTCGACATGCTGATCGAGCGAGACCTGCGCCGAGCGGAACCGCCGCCGCCACCACCGCTGCCGGTTGCGCGCCTGGTTGACGACGATGCGGTAGATCCAGGTCTTCAGGGTCGACTGACCGCGAAACCGCGGCAGCATCCGGAAGACCTGCAGAAAGACGTCCTGCGACAGGTCGAGAGCGTCGTTGTGATCGGCCAGCAGGTGGAACGCCAGCTGGTAGACCATCCGCTGGTGCTCCGCGACCAGATGGGAGCAGGCACTGTCGTCCCCGGCGATACACCCCGCCACCAGGACCGCTTCGCGGTCGCCAGCGTCGGCCCACGTAATGGCGCGCACAGGCTTCACTCCCTGCTCCCCCGGCGCCCGCACCGCCCCTCGCGTCGCATCACGACGCGGCGGCGCCTCGCCAGGATCGAGGATAACGCTGTGTCATTGGACCCCGCAAGCCGCGGAAAGTTCCCCGCCAGGGCGACTGCGCCGGGCGACCCGCCAGCGTGCGCATCCCCGCGCAGCCCAGGCGCGACGTCGGTCCGCTGCCCGAGCGGGAGCGGGCGGGCCGGACTGGCCTGCCTGCCGGCGGCCGGGGCTACTGCTTGCGGGCGACGAAATCGGCGATCCGCTGGATGGAATCGAGGTTCTCGGGCAGCATTTCGGCGTCCTCGACCGTGACACCGAACGTGCTCTCGACGAAGCCGATGACCTCGAGCACGCCCGTCGAGTCGATGATGCCCTGGTCGAGCAGCGAGGCGTCGTCGGCGAGCGCCGCCGGGTCGGCGACATAGAAGTTCCCCGTCACGAAGCTGCGCACCTGACTCTTGATCTCGCCGATGTCCATGTCTGTCCGTCCTTATGGCCCGACCTACGCCGTCTGGGCCTTCACCCGTCCAAAGGCCACGCGCGGCGTGCCCGCCGCATTCTGGGCCAGGCCGATGGCCTCGTAGGCGCGGGCCCGCTGGAACAGCAGCGCGAGCTGCCGGTCCTGCCCTTCGCCAATCTCGAACAGCAGCCAGCCGCCGGGCTTGAGCAGCGGCAGCGCCTCCCTCAGCACACGCTGATGGATGGTCAACCCGTAGGGGCCGCCGTCGAACGCTTCCCGCGGCTCGTGCTCGAGCAGCGCGGCGCGGTCGCCCGCCAGGCGCCCGCTGGAGATGTAGGGGGGATTGCAGACGATCACGTCGATCGTCCCGTCGAGGCTGCCGCCTTCCGGCCCCACGGTGGCGAGCCCGGCGAAGAGGTCACCCTGGTGCACCGAGACGCGGCCGTCGAGGCCCAGGTGGGCGACGTTGCGGCGGGTCCAGCCGACGCAGCCGTCGGTCAGGTCGGTGGCCCACACCCGGGCCGTCGGCACGTGCACGGCGATCGCGCATCCGAGATTGCCGGCGCCACAGCAGACGTCGATCACGCGGGGGTTCTCGCCGGCTTCGCGCACCTTCTCGATCGCGGTGCGCCCGAGCAGCTCGGTCTCGGGTCGCGGCACCAGCGCGCCCGGGCCACACAGCAGCTCGACGCCCAGGAAGGTCTGGCGGCCGGTGTCGAGGCTGCGCACGACGTCGATTTCGGGCTGATCGTTCACGGACATCGGGCGATCACTTGAGGTCGGTCTTCTTGATCTTGCCGGTGGTCGTCTTGGGCAGGTCGGCGACGATCTCGACGTACTTCGGCACCATGAAGTTCTCCAGCTTGGACTGGCACTCGCGCTGGATCTCCTTGTCGGTCATGGTGACGCCGGCTTCGAGCACCACGAATGCCTTCACCGCCTGGCCGAGGATGTCGTCGGGGACGCCGATCACCGCCGCGTCGCGCACGCCGGCGATGTTGTAGAGGACGTGCTCCACTTCCTTCGGCGCGACCTTCTCACCGCGCGACTTGATGATGTCGTCCATGCGCCCGACGAAGTACAGATAGCCCTCGTCGTCGAGGCGGCAGAAGTCGCCGGTGTGCAGCACCATCTCGCCGGGCAGCGGCCCCGGCTTCAGCTTCTTCGCCGTCGCCTCGGGCTTCTCCCAGTAGCCGCGCATCACCGTGGCGCCGCGGATCACGAGCTGCCCCACCGTGTTCGGGCCCACCGTGTTGCCGTCCTCGTCGACCAGCCACAGCTCGGTGTCGGGGATCGCGATGCCGACGCTGGTCGGCTTGCGATCGATGTCCTCGGGCGGCAGGTAGGTGCAGCGCTTGCACTCGGTCAGGCCGTACATCGAGTAGATGCGGGCGGCCGGAAACAGATCGCGCAGCACCAGGATGTGCTTCACCGGCAGCGCCGCCGCGGTGTTGGTGACGAAGCGGATCTTCGAGAAGTCGTAGTCCTTGAGGTTCTTCAGCTCGGCCAGGACGGCATAGATCGTCGGCACGCCGGGGAACCCGGTCACGCCCTCGTCCACCATCACCTTCAGCACCTGCGCCGGGAAGGTGAAGGAACGCTCGAGCACCAGCCGCGCCCCGACGCGGGTGGACATGATCAGCTGATACAGCCCGTAGTCGAACGCCAGCGGCAGCACGCCGAGGACGACGTCGTCCTCGGCCATCCGCAGGTAGGTGCTGATCGACGTGGCCGCCGTCAGCATGTTGCGGTGCGTCAGCATCACGCCCTTCGGGTCGCCGGTCGAGCCCGAGGTGTAGATGATCGCGGCGAGATCGATGTCGAGGCCGCGCCGCGGCGGCGGCACGTCGCGCTCGCCCGACAGATCCGGATCCTTCGGCCCGACGATCGTGCCCTTCAGGTACGGCGAGCTGGCCGCCGGCGCTTGCCAGACGTTGCGCAGGTGCTCGTCGGTGATCAGGAACGACGCCCGGCAGTCCGTCAGGTAGTACTCGAGCTTGTCGGCCTTGGTCAGCGGATTGACGATCGACACGACCGCGCTGGCCTTGAGCACCGCCCAGAACGCGACCACGGTGTCGACGGTGTTGTCGCCGTAGACGATGACGCGGTCGCCACGCTGAACGCCGCGCTCGACCAGCACGTGCGCCAGGTGGTTGGCGCGGCGGTCGATGGCCCGGAACGTCAGGCGATCCTTGGCCCGGACGAGCGCGACTTTGTCGCCGAGCGTACGCGCGGCGTGCTCGACGTAGTCGTGCAGCTGGGGAACGGCTCCGTGGATGTCGGACATGAGCGAATCAGTGTGAGCAGCGGCCGGACCGCGGCCCCAACGCTAGTGGGCCAGGACAGCCACTAGATCTCGACGACCTTCTCGATGAGCACCGGCGGCAGGTGCAGGTAGCGGGTGGTGCGACGCTTGGCCTCGATGTCCTTGAAGACGCGCTCGACCTGCGCCGGCTGCAGGCCGACGACCGACCCGACCTCCGCCGCCGCAACGCCGTGATTGTAGGCGTAGAGGCACAGGTCCATGCGATCGTAGGGCAGCGCGAAGTAGAACTCCTCCTGCGTCTGCGCCATCGAGTAGGTGTCGGTGGTCGGCGGCCGGCGCCGGATCTCGTCGGGCAGTTCGAGCGCATGCGCCAGCGCGTAGACCTGGGTCTTGTAGAGGTGCGCGATCGGCTTGAAGTCGGCGGCCCCGTCGCCCTGCTTCACGAAGAAACCCTGGTCGTACTCCAGCCGGTTCGGGGTGCCCGCCACGGCGTAGTTCAGGCGATCGGCGTGGTAGTACTCCGTCATCTTGCGGACGCGCTGCTTGTAGTTGGTCGCCGCGACCAGCTGCAGATAGGCCGCCAGAGGCATCCGCGACGTCTCGGTCCCGCCGTCGGGGCTCTGCACCGTGAGCTGGAATACGTTCAGCCGATCGCTGTCGAGGATTGAGGGCAGCGTGATCTTGCATTTCCAGTCGTCGCCGTAGTGCGGGAAGACCTGGCGGATCGCCTCGTTCTGGCGCTCGTAGCAGCCGAGGCCGCGCAGCGCCGGTGCGATGTCCTCGACGACCGCGTTGATGCCGAGATGGGACGCGAGCATGCGGCCGAGCCGCAGCGCGTCGTCCGAGGAATCGCGCTCAGGCATGAAGACGCCGAGCACGCGCTCCTTGCCCAGCGCTTTGACGGCCAGGGCGGCGACCACCGAGCTGTCGATTCCGCCCGAAAGTCCGACGACCGCGCCCCGGCGCCGCAGCGTCCCCATCACCTGCTGTCGGATGGCCTCGGCGACCGCGGTCGCCACGGCCGGCGCGTCGATGGCCAGTACGTCTTTCGAAAACATCGTGGGCGATGCTAGCGCGGGGACAGCCAATCCCGCAAACCGTCGCCGAGCAGGTTGAAGCCGATCACGACGACGGCGATGGACGCACCGGGAAAGAGTGTCAAATGCGGTGCATCGACGAGATGGGCCCGGCCGGCGTCGAGCATCGCGCCCCAGCTCGGGGTCGGCGGCTGCACCCCGAGGCCCAGAAAGCTGAGCGACGCCTCCGACAGGATCGCCCCGGCCATGCCGAGCGTCGCCTGAACGACGACGGCCGGCAACGTCGCCGGGAGGACGTGGCGGAGGAGGATCCGCGGCAGACCGGCACCAAGCGCCCGCGCCGCCTGCACGAACTCCAGCTCGCGCAGGCGAAGCACCTGGCCGCGCACCAGGCGGGCATAGCCGACCCAGCCCACGACGGAGAGGGCGAGCACGACGTTGCCGAGGCTCGGCCCGCGCACCGCCACCAGCGCGATGGCCAGGAGGATGCCGGGGAAGGCCATCAGCACGTCGATCACCCGGCTGATGGCGAGATCGACCCGGCCGCCCAGGTAGCCGGCGAGGAGCCCGAGCAGCAGGCCGAGCGACGACGACACCGCCACCACCGAGACGCCGACCGCGAGCGAGATGCGGGCGCCATGCAGGATGCGGGCGCCGACGTCGCGGCCGAGCTCGTCGAGGCCGAGCAGATGGGCGCCGCTGGGCGACTCGAGGCGCCGGGCCAGCGCCTGGTCGGACGGATCGTAGGGCGCCGCGAAGGGTCCGAGCAGTGCCAGCAGCAGGGCCAGCCCGACGACGAGACCGCCGGCTTTGAGCGCCATCATTCGTACCGGATCCGCGGATCGAGCACGCCGTAGAGCAGATCGGTGAGCAGGTTGACGCCGACGTAGATCAGCGCGATCCACAGGATGCAGCCCTGCACGACCGGATAGTCGCGCGAGTTGATCGCGGTGACGAGCAGGCGGCCGACGCCGGGCCACGCGAAGATCGTCTCGGTGATGATCGATCCCGTCAGCACGGCGCCGAACTGCAGGCCGATGACGGTGACGACCGGAATCAGGCTGTTCCGGAAGGCGTGGATCACGACGGCAGCCCAGCGGGAGCGGCCCCGGGCCCGCGCGGCGAGCACGTACAGCTCCTTGATCTCGTCGAGCAGCGTCGTCCGCGTCATGCGGGCCAACAGCGCCGACAGTGCCAGGCCGAGCGTCGTCGCCGGCAGCACCAGATGCGCGAGCGAGCCGCTCCCCGACACCGGGAACCAGCCGAGCTCGACACTGAAGACGAGCGCGAGCATCGGCCCGAGCCAGAACGACGGCAGCGACAGTCCGATGACGGCGGCGGTCATGGCGAGCTGGTCGGGCGCGCGGCCCTTGAAGATCGCCGCGACGATGCCGAGCGGCACGGCCACCAGCGTCGCCACCAGCATCGCCGCCGCCGCCAGCCGCAACGTCGCCGGCAGGCGCGTCGCAATCTCGGTCATCACCGGCAGACCGTTGCGGAACGAGATCCCGAGCGAGCCGCGGGCCAGGCCGCCGAGAAACGCGCCGTACTGCACGAGGATCGGGCGATCGAGGCCGAGCCGGGTGCGCAGCGCCTCGACGTCCTCGGTCCGTGCGCCCTCGCCGAGCATCGACACCGCCGGGTCGCCGGGCACGAGATGCAGGAGCAGGAAGACGAGCGTCGCGACGCCGAGCAGGACGGGCACCGTGAGCGCGAGCCGGCGGAGGAGGTAGCTCAGCATCCCCGCTCCAGCGACGGGCGCGCCTGGGGCGGCTCGATACCCAGGCGCACGAGCAGCTTGCGCAGCCCCTGCCGAGACACCCCGAGCTCGCGGGCGGCGAGGGTCGAGCGATGGCCGGCGCGGGCCAGCGCCGCGCGCACGAAGCGCTCCTCGAAGCCGCGACGGGCCAGGCTGAGCGTCTGCATCGCGGGCGCGGCCGTCGCGATCGATGGCGGCAGCGCCGCCGGGGTGACCAGGCCGCGCGACGGCGCATTCACCGCCAGGGAGCGAATGACGTTCTGCAGCTCTCTCACGTTGCCGGGCCAATGATAGCGCGCGAGCGCGGCCAGCGTGGCCGGATGGAGCGCGGCCCGCGAGCCGGTACGGGCCGCCGCGTCGGTCCAGAACGCGCGGCCCAGCAGGGCGATGTCGTCCGGCCGCTCGCGCAGCGGCACCACCGCGATGCGAACGACCTCGAGGCGATACCGCAGGTCGGCACGGAAGCGGCCGGCATCGACCTCGTCGGTGAGGACACGGTTGGTCGCGGCGACCAGCCGTACGTCGACGCGGCGGACGTGGCTCTCGCCGACGCGGCGCACTTCGCCGTCCTGGATCACGCGCAGCAGTTTGGCCTGCGCGCGCAGCGAGAGCTCCCCCACTTCGTCGAGGAACAGCGTGCCGCCGTCGGCCTCCTCGAACAGGCCGGCGTGATCGCGCACGGCGCCGGTGAAGGCGCCGCGGGTGTGGCCGAAGAGCTCCGCTTCGAGCAGTTCGTCGGTCAGCGCCGCGCAATTCACGGTGCACAGCCGGCGGCTGCGACGCGGCCCGGCGGCGTGCAGCGCGCGGGCCACGAGCTCCTTGCCCGAACCGCTCTCGCCGTCGACGAGCACGTGGAACGGCGCGGCTGCGACGCGCAGCACGCGCGCTCGGAGCGCCACCATCGCGGCGCTGACGCCGAGCAGCCCGAGCGCGTCCGCGCCGGCGGCGCCGCTGGCGCCGGCGAGGCGCCCGTCGGCCAGCCACAATGCGTGCGGGGCCACCGCGGTGGCGGCGGCCACGAGCACGAGCTCGGCATGACGCAGATCGACGGCGGGCGCCGCGTCCCAGGCGCAGCTCAAGGTACCGATGGTTTCGCCGCCGGCACGCAGCGGCACCGCCGCCGCCATCTCCGTCCGCGCCGCGTCGTCGAGGGCGTCGTGCGCCTCGAGCGGCTCGAGCGGCGTGCGCACGATGCGTCCCGTCGCGAGCGCGCGGCTGACGACCGCGTCGACGCGACGCGCCGATGCCGTGCCGGCGCGCGCCAGTATTTGTGGCGGCGACGCGTGTACCCACGCCCCCGCCGCCTGCAGACGATCGCGCACCACACTGCATACGCGCTCGAGCGCCTGCGTCGTGTCTTCCGCTTCCACGACGCGCTCGAGCAAAGCCTGCAGGTCCGACAGCATGCCCGCCGAATTGTGCAAGAAGCCGGCCGCGGCCCGCTGCGCTGCCTGATCGCTCGACTGCGCCAAAACAAGGGGAGAAACTGCATGTACAATTGGCGGCGATGCTGCGATTTCTCACGGCGGGCGAGTCGCACGGCCAGGCGCTCGTGGTCATCGTCGAGGGGTTGCCGGCTGGACTGACGATCGATCCGGCGGTGACCGCCGCCGATCTCAAGCGTCGCCAGGGCGGCTATGGCCGCGGCCGGCGCATGGCCATCGAGTCCGACACGGCCGAGGTGCTTTCCGGCATCCGCAAGGGGCAGACGCTCGGGGGGCCGGTGGCGCTCGTCGTGCGCAACCGCGACTGGACCAACTGGCAGAACACCATGCACGTCGGCCCCGAGCCGGCGCCCGACGCGACCGGGGCGCGCCGCGCGCCGGTGACGCGGCCGCGGCCCGGCCACGCCGATCTCGCCGGCGCGTTGAAGTACGAGCGCGACGACATGCGCGACATCCTCGAGCGGGCCAGCGCGCGCGAGACCACGATGCGGGTCGCCGCCGGGGCGCTCGCGCGCCAGCTCCTCGCCCGCTTCGGGGTCGAGGTCGTCAGCCACGTCTTCCGCATTGGCCCCGTCGGCACCTCTGATCCCGCCGCGGTCACCTTCGAGGACGCGACGCAGATTCCCGCGGGGTCGCCGCTGCACTGCGCCGATCGCGAGGCCGAGGCGCGCATGGTCGCCGAGATCGACGCCGCGCGCGAGGCGGGCAACACCCTCGGCGGCGCCTTCGAGGTGATCGCGCATGGCGTGCCGGTCGGCCTCGGCAGCCACGTGCATTGGGATCGCAAGCTCGATGGCCGGCTGGCCCAGGCCCTGATGTCGATTCACGCGATCAAAGCGGTCGGCATCGGCATCGGACCGCTGGTGGCGGAGCGGCCCGGCTCCGAGGTGCACGACGAAATCGTGCTGCCGCCAGCGGGGACACCCGCGCGTGACCTCGGGGTGCACCGCCCGACCAACCGCGCCGGCGGCCTCGAGGGCGGCATCACCAACGGCGAGGACGTCCGTGTCACCGGCTACATGAAGCCGATCGCGACGCTGATGCAGCCGTTGCGCTCGGTCGATCTGGCAACCGGCATCGAATCGCCGGCGGCGATCGAGCGCAGCGACGTCTGCGCCGTGCCCGCCGCGGCGGTGGTCGCCGAAGCGATGGTCTGCCTGGTCCTCGCCGAGGCCTTCCTCGAGAAGTTCGGCGGCGACTCGATCGCCGAGATCGCGGCCAACCTGGAGAGCGCGCGCGCGCGCGTGCGCGCTCACTTCACACCCGCCGACGGGGCGGCCTGAGTAGTGGTCCGGCCGATCCTGCGCTACGGCGAGCCGCTGCTCCACGACGTAGCCGCCCCGGTGGCGCCGGACGCGGTCACGGCGCCACCGACCCAGGCGCTGATCGCCGATCTGCTGGACACGCTACGCGAGGCGCGGGGCGTCGGCCTCGCCGCGCCGCAGGTCGGCGTCGGGCAACGCATCTGCGTCGTCGACCTGTCCGGCGGCCGCCGCCCGGAGGACGTCCACGTGCTCGTCAACCCTGCCTTCGAGGCCCGCGACGGCCTGCAGCTCGAACTCGAAGGCTGCCTGAGTCTGCCCGGCATCGAAGCCACGGTGGCGCGTCCGGCTCGGGTCCGCGTCAGCCACCTCGACGGTGACGGCAATCCCCGCACGCTCATTGGCGACGGACTGCTGGCCCGCGCCCTGCAGCACGAGATCGATCACCTCGACGGCGTGCTGTTCGTCGATCGTCTGCCGGTGATCGCCCGCCGCCTGCTGCTCCGCCGGCTGCGCCAGCGCCGCCGCAAGGAGGGTTGGTGACAGCGCTCCGCGTCCTCTTCTTCGGGACCCCGGCCTTCGCGCTGCCGACGCTCGAGGCGCTGATGGCGTCGCCCGACGCCACCGTGGTCGGCGTGGTCACCCAGCCGGACCGACCGCGCGGACGCGGCCAGCAGGTCTCGGCCTCGCCGGTGAAGGCCCGCGCCGAATCGGCGGGCCTGCCGGTCCTGCAGCCGACGCGCCTCGCCAGCGAAGACTTCCTCGAAGCGGCGCGCGCCTTCGAACCGGACCTCGGCGTCGTCGCCGCCTACGGCCGGTTGCTACCGGAGTCGGTGCTGGCGTTGCCACGCCTCGGCCTGATCAACGTGCACGCGTCCCTGCTGCCGCGCTGGCGCGGCGCCTCCCCGATCGAACGCGCGATCATGGACGGCGACGTCGAGACCGGCGTCACGATCATGCGCGTCGTCAAGGCGCTCGACGCCGGCGCCATGATCGCCGTCGCGCGCACGCCGATCGATCCGGACGAGACCGGCGAAACGCTGGAGGCGCGACTGTCGTCGATCGGGGCCTCGCTGCTGGTGTCGACGCTGCCCGCCCTCGCCAGCGGCCGCTCCCGCGAGGTGCCGCAGGACGAGGGCCTCGTGACGTTGGCGCCGCGCATCGTCAAGACCGACGGTCTCATCGACTGGGCCGAGCCGGCGCAGGCGATTCACGACACCGTGCGGGCGCTGGTGCCCTGGCCGCGGGCCCATACCTACCTCGACGCGGGGCGCCTCGTGGTCCACGAGACGCGGCCGCATGCGTCGCTGGCGGCGGCGTGGGTTGCCGCCGGTGGCGGCGGCCGCGAGCCGGCCGGCCTGGTGGCGCAGCCCGGCGTCGTGACGCCCGCTCCGAAGGGCACGCTGTTCGTCGGCGCCGGCGGCGGCACGGTGATCGAGATCGTCCGCCTGCAGGAGGACGGCCGCCGCGTGCTCGACGCACGGTCGTTCCTCGCCGGCCGCCCGCTCGCTGTCGGCTCCGCCTTCACCGCCCAGGCGCCGGCGTGAGCCCAGGCCGTCGATCGGGGCCGCGCGCCGGCACTCGGCGCGTCGTAGCCACGGCGAAGTCGGGCGCCGCCCCGGCTCGCGTCGCGGCGTGGCGGACGCTGGCGCGGGTACGCGGTGGCGCCACGCTGGCCGACGCCATGGCCCGCGAGCGCGACGCGCTGCGCGATCCCCGCGATCGCAGCCTGGCGCACGATCTGGCGACCGGCGTACTGCGCTGGCGATCCGCGCTCGACGCAGCGCTCGCCGGATCGAGCACGCGGCCGATGGAACGGGTCGATCCGGAGGTGCTCGACATCCTCCGCCTCGGCATCTACCAGCTGCGCCATCGCGATCGCCTGCCCGCTCATGCCGTCGTCTCGGACGCCGTGGCCCTGACGCGGCTGGCCGGGCACACCTCGGCCGGCGGCTTCGTCAACGCCGTGCTGCGCCACGTGGCCCGCCACGCTGCGGCGGCGCCCACGTCGGACGCCGACCTCGCCGACGCGTCGATCGACACGCTGGCGACGTCGTTCGCCCACCCCGAATGGCTGGTGGCGCGCTGGGTGGCCCGGCTGGGTGCCGCGACGGCGATCGAGTGGATGCGCTTCGACAACGCGCCGGCGCCGCTGACGCTGCGGACGGTCGGTGCGGGCGCCACGCGTGAGGCGCTGGCCGATCGCCTGGCGGCGGCCGGCGTGTCGGTGGTGCCGTCGCGCTGGGCGGCCGAGGGCCTTGTGGTGACCGGCGGCAACCCGCTCGACGCGCCCGCGCCGAGGCCCGGCTTCATCGTCCAGGACGAGGCGTCGCAGGTGGTCGGCGACCTCGCGGCGAGCTGGCCGGCCGGGCGTCGCCTGGACGTGTGCGCCGCCCCTGGAGGCAAGACGCTGGCGCTCTGGGGCGCGCGCGAGGCGGGGTGGGTCGTCGCCGGCGATCGCCGGCCGCGTCGCGTGCGGCTGCTGCGAGAGACGCTCGCCGGCGCCGGCGCCGGCCGTGTTCCGATCGTGCAGCACGACGCCGCCGGGGCGCTCCCCTACCGCGACGTCTTCGATCTGGCGCTGGTCGACGCGCCCTGCTCAGGGCTCGGGACGCTCCGCCGTGAACCCGATCTCAAGTGGCGGCGCGAGGAGACGGATCTCGCGTCGATGGCCGACGTCCAGCGCCGCATGCTGGCGTCCGCCGCGCGCGTGGTGGCGCCGGGCGGCATTCTGCTCTACGCGACGTGCTCGAGCGAGCCGGACGAGAACGACGCCGTTGCCGACGCGTTCCTCGCGGAGCACCCGGCGTTCGAGCCGGCGCCCCCCCCGCCCGACGCGCCGCCGGGCGTCACGAGCCTGCTCGCCGGCGACGGCCGGCTGCGGACGTCCCCCGCGGTGCACGGCCTCGAAGCCTTCTTCGCCGCCGCTTTCCGCCGCCGCTGACGCGTTCGCTGCGGCGTGGTGCTATTGCCGCAGACTCAGCACGCCCAACAAATCGTTGGTCTTGTCCTTGACCTTGTCGACCGGGAGGATCGGCTTCCAGACCGCATTGGCTTCGCTGACCCGCGAGTCGCCCCACACGATGTGGTTACCGTAAGCGATGCCGAGGAAACTGTCGCCCCACACGATGTGGTTCACCCAGACCGCGGTGTCGCCCCACACGATGTGGTTGGGGTCGACCGCGGCGGCGTTCCACGGCGCGCTGTCGCCCCAGACGATGTGGTTGGCCCACGCCGGCTGGTTGAAGGAGAGGGCGTCGCCCCAGACGATGTGATCGCCCCAGACGATGTGCTGGGCCCAGGCGAGCGGCTGTCCGTCGATGGTCGTGGACGGCACCGGGATCGACGTCAGCCACCAGCCGCCGGTCGACACCCAGGGGTTGATCCGCCTGGCCAGCTGCAGCGCGCCGAGCAGGTTCACCTCGCCGCGGCCCTGCGACAGGGTGTCGACGCCGGGAATCGGCAGCGCCGTGTACTGCAGCGCCGCCTTGACGGCATTCGGCGTCGGCTTGCGGCCGAACGTCAGCTGCTGGACGTCGAGCATCGAGGCCACGATGCCGGAGACGACCGCCGTCGACATGCTGGTGCCCGACAGCCGCAGGTGCGGCGTCGGCGACCAGGACGACGGCGTCACGCGCGACGACGTCAGCTGCTGATACAGCTTGCTGCTCGACGGCACCGGGGCAACGAGGCGATGGCCCGGCGCGACGACGTCCGGCTTGGCGAACCCGTCGAACCACGTCGGGCCGCGCGAGCTGTACGGCGCCACGATGTCGTCGTCGTGACGGACGGTGTTCTTGTGATCGACCGTCCCCACCGTGATCGCCGACGGCGCGTTGCCCGGCGACGAGATGCCGGCGTAGCCGATCTGGCCGTTGGCGCCCGTGCCGTTGTTGCCGGCCGAGACCACGACCACGATGCCGGCGCGCACCGCCGATTCGACCGCCAGCACCAGGGGGTCGTTCGCCGCCGGCTCGTAGATCGGGTGGCCGAGCGAAAGGTTGATGACGTGGATGCCGAGGGAGGAGCGGTTGGCCACGGCGAACTCGACCGCCTTGATCACGTGGCTGGTGTAGCCGGCACCGTTGTTGTCCAGCACGCGCAGCGCGATGATCCGCGCCCCGGGCGCGACACCCTGGTAGTAGCCGTTCGAGTGCGAGCCCGACGAGGCGATGAGGCCGGCGACGTGCGTACCGTGGCCGTAGCCGTCCGCCGGCGCCGCCGGCATCGCGAAGCCGTAGCGGAAGTCGTACGACGCGGTGATGCGCAGGTCGTCACTCGGGGCGACGCCCGAGTCGATGACCGCCACGCCAACGTCCCAGGCGTCCCAGTTGCTGCTGCGGTAACCCAGCGCGCCGCGCACCACGGAGAACTGCGACGCCGGGTCACTGCAGGCGGTGCCGGACCCGGTGACCCACGTCGAGCACGCGTCGCTCGCCGACTGGTGCGACTGCACCGGCGCGTCGATCGAAATGCCTTCGACGTCGGGGAGCGCGGCCAGCTTTTCGAGGTCGTCGTCCTTCACTTCGGCGAGGACACCGCCGACCAGCGAGAGCGCGAACACGCCGCCGTCCTTGCTCTTCTCGGCCAGCTTGTCGAACGCCGCGGAGCCGCGCAGGTTGATGCCGGCGCGCGTGCGGATGATGACGCGGCGACGCCCGCTACCCTGGTTCGACCCGTCTTCGACGGCGCGCTGCAGGCCGCGATCGAGCTTGTAGAAGAAGGGACTTCGGGTCGCCCGGCCGTCACCGCGCCCGGGCTCCGCCGCCGCGGGGACCGCGGTGACGAGACCGGTTGCCAACCACACCATCGCCGCGACGAGCTGGGGAGACCTCATGCCCCTCCCCTACAGCACGCGGCATGCCACCCCGACCGTTGTCGGTCCACGACAGCAACTCGCGTGATTCCCGTCGGTTACAGGCGAGCCCGAACGCCTGCACGGGGTTGCTCATGATCCAGGACCGAACAACGGGCGCGGTCTTCGTGTCTCCGGCCAGTGAAAACAGCCTCGTTTCAGGGGCGTTCGTGACGATCCTCCCAAATTGAAACGCATGTCTCGGGTTGGGGCATCGCCTACGAGGTTCGAAATCGACCTGGCGACGCCGCCGCGTGCAGGGTCGTGACACGGTGCCCGCACACGCGACCGCCTGCCCGGCGCGGGCTGCGCCGGCGAGTCGAACGCGGTCTATGTGGCGAGGGGCAGGTTCAGGCGACGTCGCGGCCGGGCACGGCTGCAGGGGCGACGGTGGCGGCCGGTGCGATCGGCATGCGCGATCGCGACGGGGACCGCTCGCTGTGTGGCCGCCGATCGCGCCGACCGGCCTTGTCCTGGTACATCCGGTGGTCGGCGCGCGCGAGCAGGCTCTGGTAGTCGTCGCCGTCGGTCGGGAAGGTCGAACACCCGGCGCTGAGCCGCAGCGGCACGCGCGCCACGCCCAGGTCGACCGGCCCGCGATCGGCGGCCTGCTGCAGCTCGCGCCGCTTGAGGTCGGCTTCGGCGGCGTCGCAGTCCGACAGCACCACCACGAACTCGTCGCCGGCATAGCGGGCGCAGACGTCGTAGGGCCGCAGCGCGCCGGCCAGCAGCTGCGCCACGTTCTTCAGCGCCGCGTCGCCGGTCGGATGGCCGTACTGATCGTTGATGCCCTTGAACTCGTCGAGGTCGAACACGATCAGCGACAGCGGCCGGTTGCTGCGCCGCGCCCGGGCGATCTCGGTCGACGCGTGCATCTTCAGGAAGCGCGCGTTGGGCAGCCCGGTGACGAGGTCCGACAGCGAGTCCTCGCGGGTGCGCTCGAACAGCATCGAGTGATAGATCACCGCCGCGGCCTGCTCGCCGACGCGCTCGAGGAAGCGCTGGTGCTCGGGTTTGAAGGCGTCGAGCTCGACGTGATAGACCGCCAGCGCGCCGATGCACTCGTCGTTGAACACCAGCGGCGTGACCAGCGCGGCGCGCAGCCGCGACTCGCCCGCCACCTCGCCGATGACGAAGTCGAGCCCGGCCTCGCCGTTCAGCAGCGCCTGGCGCTCACGCACCGCCCAGCCCACGTTGCCGGCACCGAGCGGCAGCATCAGCTCGCGCAGCATCGTCGAGTCGACGCCGCTGGCCTCGGCGCAGCGCACCGACGACGCCCCCTCGACCTTGAGGAACACCGCGCACGCCGAGTACGGGACCAGCGCGCCGAGGCGCGAGGCCACCAGGGTGAAGGTGTCGGCGACGCCGAGGCTGCGCCCCATCGACTGCGCGATCTCGTAGAGCACGTAGAGCTCGCGGTGGGCGCGGGCGATGTCGTCGAAGACGTGGCGCGGCTCGCCGGCGCGGGGCGGCGGCAGCGTGCGGTTGGCCGAGCCCATCGAGGTGGCGCCCGTCCCGGGACCGCTGGATCGCGGCGTCGCCTCGGGCACGCCCTCGGCAATCAGCTCCGGCATCATCGCGATGAACGCCGCGACGACACGCGGGTCGAGCGCGCGGCCGGCTTCGTCCTGCAGGGTGGCGATGGCCACCGGCTCCGGCACGGCGCGCCGGTAAGGCCGATCGCAGGTGAGCGCGTCGTAGTAATCGACCACGCTGATGACGCGAGCCCCGAGCGGGATGGCCTCGCCGGCGAGCCCGTCCGGATAACCCGAGCCGTCCCAGCGCTCGTGGTGCGAGCGGACCAGCGGCACGACCGGATACGGGAACGGCACGTTCGAGATGATTTCGGCGCCGACGCGCGGATGTGCCTGCACGCGCGCGAACTCTTCCGCGGTGAGCGGGCCGGGCTTCGACAGGATGTACTCGGGCACCGCCAGCTTGCCGATGTCGTGCAGCAGCGCCGCGGTCTTGACGCCGCGGATCTCGCTCTCGCTCATGCCCAGGGCCTGGGCAAGGCGCCCGGCCAGGCGCTCGACGCGGCGGACGTGCTGCGTGAAGGCGTTGTCCTTGGCGTCGATGGCCGCCGCCAGGGCCTCGACGGTGGCCAGGTGCAGGTCGGAGACCTCGCGCACCTGCCGCTGCTCGTCGGCGAGGCGCTCGAAGTAGACGTGATAGCTGCGATAGGTCAGGAGCGCCGGCACCGCCACCGCGAGCAGGAGGACGATCGCGCTGACGTGGCCGAGCGCCGCGACGAACGCCGCCGCGGCGGCAGCGCCGACCACATAGCCGGGCGCCGTCCACAGGAAGTCGGCGTGCCAGACCGCCAGCGGCGAGGCGCTGCGCGACCACGCCACCGCGAGCGCGACCAGCGACGTCGTGACGGCGAAGTAGGCGCCCGCGGCGCCGGCCACGGCCAGCGCGTAGGCGAGCGGCAGCGCGTCAAGGGCGCCGCCGAGCCAGATGTAGGCCTGGCCGGCGGCCGCGGTGGCGAGCACCACCGCCGCCATGCTGAAGAGCACTTGGTGCGGCGGATTGCGCCGGCGGACGCGGAACGTCGTCTGGCTCCACGTGCTGAGCGCGGCGGCGACGCACGCCAGATCCGGCCCGACGAGGAGCAGCGCCGCGAAGTCGACGGCGTAGGAGAGGCTCATCGTCGATCCGCCGCCGGTCAGCGGCAGGCGCACCTTGAAGGTGGCGCTGATTGACGAGACCATCAGCAGGCCGAAGAACCAGGCCATCGTCGACAGCGACGGCGCCGGCGCCGTGCCGAAGGCGAGGCGTCCCGCCGCCGCCGCGACCGTGACCGCGGTCAACCAGCGCAGCCGAATTGGCAGCGCCGCCCAGGCCGCGCTGTCGTTACCCATCGCGTCGCTCCGGCTTGCCGCGTTCCAGGCCGTATTCGGCGATCTTGCGATAGAGCGTGGCGCGGCCGATCTCGAGGACCGTCGCCGCCGCCTTCTTGTTCCAGCCGGTGGCGTCGAGGACGCGCATGATGTGCGCTTTCTCGGCGGTCGCCAGGCTGACGATCGGCGACGGCTCGCCCGACGGATCAGGCAGCCGGCCGACCGCGGAGAACTGCACGTCGGCAGCCGCGATCAGGCGGCCGGGCGCCGAGAGCGCAGCCCGCGCGATGGTGTTCTCGAGCTCGCGGATGTTCCCCGGCCAGTCGTGCCTCACCAGCCGCTCGACCGCCTCAGGCGCCAGCGTCTTGTCGTCGGGAGCCAGGCTGTGCGAGGTGCAGTAGTGGCGCAGGAAGCGTTCCGCCAGGAGCGGGATGTCGCTCGCCCGCTCGCGCAGCGACGGCAGCCGGATCAGGAAGGCGTTGACGCGGTAGTAGAGATCTTCGCGGAAGCGGCCTTCGCGCACGAGGTGCTCGAGCGGCCGGTTGGTCGCTCAAATCAGGCGGAAGTCGGCTTCGATGGCGCGCGATCCGCCGAGCCGCTCGAAG
The DNA here is from genome assembly GCA_031407765.1 of Vicinamibacteraceae bacterium. Lineage (GTDB taxonomy): Bacteria > Acidobacteriota > Vicinamibacteria > Vicinamibacterales > Vicinamibacteraceae > JBDSLU01. The sequence continues at coordinate 10,606 of JANOIR010000446.1, read as the reverse complement.
CGGCGCTCCTGCAGCACGCGCAGCAGCTTGGCCTGCCCCATCGCCGACATGTCGGCGATCTCGTCGAGGAAGAGCGTGCTGTGGTTGGCGAGCTCGACGCGACCGGGCTTGGTGCCGGCCGCGCCCGTGAACGCGCCCTTCTCGTAGCCGAACATCTCCGACTCGAACAGCGTGTCGGGCAGGGCGGCGCAGTTGAGCGCCTGCATGTCGCGCCCGCGCCGCGGCCCGAGCTCGTGGATCATGCGCGCCGCGACCTCCTTGCCCGAGCCGGTCGGGCCGAGGATGAGGACGGCGATCTCCGATTTCGACGCGGCGCGGATCGACTCGAAGACGACGAGCATCTTCTCGTCGCGCCCCATCAGGTCGCGGAAGTGCTGCGCCGCCGGCGAGGTCTCCTCGATGCTGGTGCGGACGGGGCGCTTGAGCAGGGCGTCGATGAGCGGGCCCCAGCCGCCGCTGACGTCGGCTTCGAACCCGCTGTCGACGGCACGGACCAGGCCGGCCTCGACGAGATCATCCAGGCAGTTCTGGACGTCCTGCGGCAGCCGTGCGAAATGCTGCGCCAGCGCGTCGAGCGAGTAGCGCGACTCGGGCCGCTGATGCAGATGGCGCAGCAGCGATGCCCGGAGCGGCGACTGGATGAGGGCCTGGAAGCGATCCGACCGGTCGACGACGAAGCCTGGATCGTCGCTACCGCGATCGCCGAGCCCGAATGGTTTCACGACATGCATGGGCGCGGCGCGGGCCCGTCGAGACGGAAGTACTGCCGTCGACGGCGGACGAGTCGGACCGTGCTACCTAAATCGGGTCTGCTGTCTCAGAACTTGAGTTCGCCGCCAGAACGTGATCCACAGTGCAACATGAGACGTGCGCGCCGCGTGTGCGGTAGCTAACGTGTAATAGAATCTGCAGTTAAGGATGGCGCTGGGAACTCGTGTGTGGGGCGTCGGGCGGATGCTGGTGGTCGCCGGCGCGCTCGTCGTGACCTTTTTCGTGTTCTTCGCGGCAGCCGCGCGCATCGCCATCCGGGCCCGCGACGTGGTCGTCCCCGAGCTCGCCGGCCAACCGGTGAACGACGCCTCCCAGACGCTCGCCCCAGTCGGCCTGACGCTGCGCGTCGCCGAGGATCGCCGTCCCGATCCGAAGGTGCCGGAAGGGCGCATCGTGGCACAGGAGCCGCGGCCGGGCAGCGTGACACGCCGGCCCCGCGCGATCAGGGTGTGGCTCAGCGCCGGCTCGCGCGCGCCGGTCGTCCCCGATCTCATCGGCTCATCCGAGCGGGTCGCGATCATGCGCCTGCAGGGGGACGGCCTGAACCTCACGCGCACCGTGGAGATCCGCTCCGCCGACTACCCCGCCGACACCGTCATCGGACAATGGCCGCCGGCCAGGGTCAAGGCGGCCGACGTCGTGCTGCTCGTCAACCGCAGCGAGCGTGGCGCGACCTACGTGATGCCCGACGTCATCGGCCTGGACGGCACGCGCGCCGCCGATCTGCTGCGCGGCTGGGGCTTCCGCGCCAGCGTCGTCGGCACCTACCCGTATCCCGGCATCGCCCCGAACATCGTGCTGCGCCAGAGCCCGCGCGCCGGCTTCCAGGTCGCGCCCGGGGACGCGATCTCGCTCGAGGTGAGCCGGTGAACCCGATCCATATCGCCCCGTCGATCATCGCCGCCGACGCGCTCGCCATCGGCGCCGCGGTCAAGACCATCGAAGCCGCTGGCGCCGACGCCCTGCACGTCGACGTCATGGATGGGCAGTTCGTGCCCAACCTGACGCTCGGCCCGGCCGTCGTCCAGGCCCTGAGCCGGGCGACGACGCTGCCGCTCGACGTCCACCTGATGGTCGACGCGCCCGAGCGCTATCTGGAAACCTTCGCCAAAGCCGGCGCCGCCGGCCTCACCGTGCACCTCGAAGCGACGCGGCATCTGCATCGCACGCTGCAGGCGATCCGCGCGCTCGGCAAGACCGTCGGCGTGGCGCTCAACCCGGCGACGCCGGTCTCGGCCATCGAGGAGATTGTCGGCGACGTCGACGTCGTCCTGGTGATGTCGGTCAACCCGGGCTTCAGCTGGCAAACGTTCATTCCGCGCAGCGACGTGAAGATCGCGGCGGTGCGGGCGCTGCTCACCGCCGCCGGCAGCCGGGCCCGGCTGCAGGTCGATGGCGGCGTCGATCTGTCGAACATCGCGCGCCTGGTGGCAGCCGGCGCCGACACCTTCGTGTCGGGCGCCTCGGTCTTTGGGACGCCCGATCCCGCGGCGGCGGTCCGCGCGCTGCGCGCGGCGGCGGAGGCCCGTTCGTGACCGATCCCGAGTCGCGCTCGCCGGTCCGGGTCCGCTACGCCGAAACCGACCAGATGGGCGTGGTCTACTACGCGAACTACTTCGTCTGGTTCGAGATTGGGCGGACCGACCTGCTCCGGACGCTGGGGAGCACCTACCGCCAGCTCGAGGCGGAGGGGCTGTCGCTGCCCGTGATCGAGGCGTCCTGTGAGTACGCCGCCCCGTGCCTGTATGATGACGAGCTGGTCATCGTGACCCGGGGGCAGCTGTTGTCACCCATCCGCGTTGCGTTCAGCTACGCGGTCGAGCGGCCGGATGGCACGGTCGCCGCCCGCGGGCGCACCGAGCACGCTGCCCTCGGCCGCGACGGGCGGCCGCGGCGGCTGCCGACATTCCTGCGCGAGGCGCTGACCGTCGGCGCACGCCCGACCCCCGCCGCCGGCGGGTAACCCACGTTTCGAGGCTCATGCACGCACTGGTCACCGGCGCCGCCGGGTTCATCGCCTCCCACGTCGCGAGCCTCCTGCTCGATCGGGGCGCGACGGTGCACGGCGTCGACGCCTTCACCGATTACTATCCGCGGCCGCTCAAGGACGCCAACCTGGCGACGCTGGCCGGCCGCCCGGGCTTCAGCTTCACCGAGGCGGCGCTCGAGCAGGCCGACCTCGACCCGCTGCTCCGCGGCGTCACCCATATCTTCCATTTCGCCGCCCAGGCCGGCGTTCGCCGCAGCTGGGGCACCGACTTCCGGCACTACACCGTCAACAACATCGAGGTCACCCAGAAGCTCCTCGAAGCGGTGGCCAGCCGGCCGATCGAGCGGTTCCTCTACGCGTCGACGTCGTCGGTCTACGGGGACCAGGCCCCGATTCCGATGCGGGAAGACGTCCGCGTCCAGCCGGTCTCCCCCTACGGGGTCACCAAGCTGGCCGGCGAACAGCTCTGCTACCTGTACCACGTCAACCACGGCGTGCCGATGGTGGCGCTGCGGCTGTTCACCGTCTATGGCCCGCGGCAGCGGCCCGACATGGGCTTCCACCGCTTCCTGACCGCGGCTCACCACGGCGATCCGATCACCGTCTACGGCGACGGCGAGCAGACCCGGGACTTCACTTACGTCGGCGATGTGGCCGAGGCGGCGCTCAGGGGCGCAGTCCAGGGAGTGCCCGGACGCGTCTATAACATCGGCGGAGGATCCCGGGTGTCCGTGAACGACGTCCTGCGACTAGTCGAGCGGGTCGTCGGACGGCCCGTGACCATCGACCGCCACGCCCCGCAACCTGGAGATATGCGCGATACCTTCGCCGACACGTCGCTGGCCCGCGCCGACCTGGGCTTCGAGCCGAGAACGTCGCTGGCCGAGGGGCTCGCCGCCGAATACGCCTGGCTGAAACCGCAGCTCGGGTCTCCCCGCCCCGCCCATACCACCCGATGATCCTTGCGTTCCTGTCCGTCGTCCGCGCCGCCTGCCGGCCCCGTCTGTTTGCGGCCGTCCCGGTGCTCGCCCTCGCGCTCCTCGCCGCCGCCTGCGCCCAGCGCGGCACCAAGATCCCACCCGGCACCAGCCAGCCGGACCAGTTCCTGTTCGAGCGCGGCAACCAGGCCCTCCAGGAGAAGCGCTGGTTCACCGCCCGCGAGTTCTTCCAGACGCTGATCGACACCTACCCGCAGAGCCCGCACCGCGCCGATGCCAAGCTGGGGCTGGCCGATGCCTATCTGGGGGACGGCTCGCCGGCCTCGTCGGTGCTCGCCATCAACGAGTACCGCGAGTTCCTGTCGTTCTTCCCGACCAGCCCGCGCGCCGATTACGCCCAGTTCAAGCTGGGCATCTGCCACTTTTCGCAGATGGCCAAGGCCGGCCGTGACCAGACCGAGACGCACGAGGCGCTCAAGGAGCTCGATCTCCTGTTCGAGAAGTATCCGAACAGCGCGCTGATAACGGAAGGGCGCGCCCGCCACCGCGAAGCCAAGGACCGGCTCGGGCGATCGGAGTACCTGGTCGGCCTCACCTACTACCGCCTGAAGTGGTATCCGGGCGTCGTCGCGCGCCTCCAGGCGCTGCTCAAGAGCGACCCTCAGTTCACCGATCGCGATGCGGTCTACTACCACCTCGCCGAGGCGCTGGCGCAGCTGAACCGGCAGGCCGAGGCTGTGCCGCTCCTTGAAAAGATCCCACAGGAGTTCGAGAAGAGCGAGTTCCTGGAGAAGGCGAAGAAGCGGCTGGTCGAGCTCAAGACCGCCGCGCTGACACCGACGCCGCCGACACCGCCGCCGACGACGACGCCAGCGCCGACGACGCCAGCGCCCCCGAAGCCGTAGGCGTCCCGGCCAGCGGCGGCCCATCGGTCTCGACGAGCCGGTGGACGTCGGGGTCGTCGACCGGGGGCGCGGTGCGGCCGCTGATGACGGCGGCGAACGTCTGGTAGTACTCGACCGCCGACCACAGCGCCAGGCCGACCACCACCCACACCGCGCCGTTGCCGAGCAGCCGCAGCCAGCGGCCGGTCTCGCCGACAAGGTCCGACGCCAGCATCAACGCCAGGATCGCCACGACCTGCGCGACCATCTTCAGCTTGCCCAGGCCGGAAGCCGGCATCACCAGGCCGCGGGTGTGTGCAACGCCACGCAGACCGGTCACGGCCAGCTCGCGCCCGATGATCACCGCCACGATCCACGCGGGGACCATGTCGAGCTGGACCAGCGAGACGAACGCCGCGGTCGTCAGCAGCTTGTCGGCGATCGGATCGAGGAGCTGGCCGAGCACCGTGATCTGCTTGCGGCGCCGGGCCAGGTAGCCGTCGAGCCAGTCCGTCAGCGAGGCGACGCCGAAGATGAGCGCCGCAGCCATCCCCTTCGGCAAGCCCAGCACGAGGTGGCCCTGAACCGACGTCAGCAGGACCACGACGAGCAGAGGCACGAGGACGATACGCGCCAGGGTGAGGGAATTCGGCAGGTTCATAGCCGACCAGGAACGGCCCAGACCAGATCGCGATAAGGGCGCGCGCGACGACGAGGCCGATTGTAGCCGATCGGGTATGATCCCGGGTTGCCATGAAGGCCATCCTCCTCGCCGGCGGGAAAGGCACGCGGCTCAGGCCGCTCACCCTGCACACGCCCAAGCCCATCGTCCCGATCTTCAATCGTCCGTTCCTGCACTATCAGATCGACCTGCTCAAGCAGGTCCCCGGACTGAACGAGGTCATCCTCAGCCTCAACTACCAGCCGCGCCGCATCGAGGACGTCTTCGGCGACGGCCGCGGCGTCGGCCTGCCGATCCGCTACCTGGTCGAGCCGCAGCCGCTCGGGACTGGTGGCGCGATCAAGTTCGCCGAGCCGCACCTCGACGGGCCAGTGATCGTGTTCAATGGCGACGTGCTCACCGAGATCGACTTGAACGCGGTGCTGGAGCTGCACCGGTCGCGCAAAGCCAAGGCCACGATCGTGCTGACGCCGGTCGAGAACCCGACCGCCTACGGCCTGGTCGAAACCGCGTCCGACGGCGCCGTGCAGCGCTTCCTCGAAAAGCCAAAGCCGGAAGAGATCACCACCAACAACATCAACGCCGGCATCTACATCCTCGAGCCCGAGACGTTCGATCGGATCCCGAAGGACACGCCGTACTCGATCGAGCGCAGCTATTTCCCGTCCCTGGTCGAGCGCGGTGAAACCTTCGTCGCCTACGTCTACAAGGGCTACTGGATCGACATCGGGACACCGGAAAAGTACACCCAGGTCCACAACGACATCATGAGTGGGGCGTTCTCGGCGGCGCCGTTCGCCGGCGCCAAGGATGCGGTGATCGCCGCGGGCGCCAAGATCGAGGACGGCGCCGTCATCCAGGGTCCGTGCTTCATCGACGAAGGGACCGTCGTCCGTCCCGGCGCGCGGGTTGAGCCTTATTCGGTGATCGGCAAGGAGTGCCACATCGAAGAATCGGCCGTCATCCGCGGCTCGATCGTCTGGTCCGGCAGCTGGATCGGCCGCGACGCGCTGGTCGATCGGGCGATCGTCGGACGCAACGCGCACGTCGGTCGCAACGCCACCGTCACCCCGGGGCGGATCCTCGGCGACAAATCCGTGCTCACCGATTTCACCCAGGCGTAGTGCCGTCGGTTGCGACGCGCGCCCCACTCCCCAACCCACATGTCTGAAATCATCCCCGGCATCTTCAAGGCCTACGACATCCGCGGTCTCTACCCCGGCGAGATCCACGAGATGGTCGCGCACGAGATCGGCGGCGCCTACGTCACGTATCTGAACGCCAGACGCATCGGCGTCTCACGCGACATGCGCGTGTCCTCACCGGCGCTCATGGACGCCTTCGTCGCGGGCGCCCGCAGCCAGGGCTGCGACGTCGTCGACTACGGCATGCAGGCGACCGACATGATCTATTTCGCGGTCGTCCGGGACAGCCTGGACGGCGGCGTCCAGATCACCGCCTCGCACAATCCCAAGCAGTACAACGGCATCAAGATGGTGCGGAAGGGGGCGCAGCCCCTCTCCGGCGACGAAGGCATCGGCGAGATCCGCGACATGGTGGTGGCCAAGGCGACGCCGCCGGCGGCGCCGCGCCTGGGCTCGCTGACCCAGGCCAACGTCCTCGAGGACTACACCAAGAAGGTGATGGGCTTCATCGACACGAGCCTGATCAAGCCGTTCAACGTGGTGCTCGACGCGGCCAACGGGATGGGCGGCCTGGTCGCGCCGAAGCTGTTCGACCAGCTCCCCTGCCGGACGACGCGCCTGGCGTTCGAGCCCGACGGCACCTTCCCCAACTACGAGGCCAACCCGCTCATCGAGGAGAACCGCAAGGTCGTCACCGAGCGCGTGCTCCGCGAGAAGGCCGACATCGGCATCGCCTGGGACGGCGACGCCGATCGCGTCTTCTTCATCGACGGCAACGGCGAGTTCATCGCCGGCGACTTCATCACGGCGCTGCTCGCCGAGGCCTTCCTGATCCGTGAGCCGGGCCAGGCGATCGTCTACGACGTCCGCGCCAGCCACGCGGTCAAGGACACCGTCGCCCGCTACAACGGCACCGCGCACATGAACCGCGTCGGCCACGCCTTCTTCAAGGGCCGCATGCGCGAGGTCAACGCCGTGTTCGGCGGCGAGGTCACCGGCCACTACTACTTCCGCGATTTCTACTACTGCGACAACGGCTTCATCCCGGCGCTGCTGATCCTCGAGCTGATGTCGCGCAAGAACCAGACGCTGGCGCAACTGCTCGAGCCGCTGCGGCAGAAGTACTTCATCTCCGGCGAGATCAACACCCGCGTCGCCGACATGTCGCTCTGCAAGGCCAAGATCGACGGCCTCGCCGCGAAGTACGCCGGTGCCAACGTCTACATGATGGACGGCGTGTCGGTCGAGTTTCCGACCTGGCACTTCAACGTACGGGCGTCGAACACCGAGCCGCTGATCCGCTTGAACCTGGAAGCGACGACCGAGGTCGAGATGGCTGCCAAGCGCGACGAGGTGATCGGCTACATCCGGAGCTGATCAGACGCGCATTCGGGCGAGATACCAGCAGCCGTCGACGTGGCGGAACGTGTCCTCGAACCGGCGCAGGCCACCCTGGTCCAGGGACGTCCGCACCGGTGCTGGTGCTGGCGGCGTCGGTGCGTAGACATAGCCCTTGAAGCCGGTTCCGGCCACGCCGCCGCCTGACGTCGGATACGGGACGTCGAAGGTGACCCGACCGGCCTCGTCGCGGTAGGCCGGGCGGCATCCGGTGCGACGGAGCAGCACGCGATATTTCTCGCGGCGCACCGTCCGCTCGGGCGATTTACCCGGCATGCCGTCGACCACAAGGTTCCCGACAATGCGATCCTCGGTCATCATCCGCACAAGCGTGTCGAAGGCCACGCGTTCGCGCTGCAGGTGCGCGATCATCACGGCGTCGGACGGCGGCCCGCCGAGGCCGCAGCCCGATGCCGCGATCGCGAGCAGCACAGCGGCGCCCAGGGCCCATGTCGATGTCCGGCAACGGTTCATGCCGGACACTGTGCCGGCGCAGTGTGGCGAAAAGATGGCCTGAACTACTTCGCGAGCGGCTGGGTCTTCTCGATCCGGCCGGACATGTGGCCGCCGACGGTGCCGTGCTGCCAGGTACCGGCGTAGCGATCGCCGTAGAAGAACAGGCGCACGGTGAAGCTGCCGATGCCAGGCACGCTGGTGTCGGTCATCATGATCACCGGCGTGTCGCCGACGAAGTGCATGGGCACGACGATCGGGATCCCGCTCTGCCCCATCGCGCCGCAGCAATCCATCCGGGCGTTGAACTGCCAGCTGTTCTCGCCGACCTTCTGGACGCTCGAGATCTCGTAGCGGTCGGCTTCTGGTGCGCGGTTCTCGCTGCCGGCGACCGTGAACGTCCCGACCAGGGTGACGTTGCGCATGCGCTCGACGAAGTCGCGCTCCGCCCGCGGCAGCGTCGCCGGATCGACCACCGAACCGAGGCCGGAGCGGCCGGCCAGCCAGCCGCCGGCGAACATGGTCAGCAGACCGCCGAGCAGACACGTGAGCGAGACGATCTTGCCGAGGCGCATGACCGTGATACGGCGATCGGGGGCGCGTCGTGTCGTTCTAGCGCCCAGGTAGCCACAGGGCCGGGCAGGGTTGTTGCAGATCCAGGGGCATGACTCCCAAGCAGAGCCCTGCCGTCGATACTTTGACGCCCGAAGCACCCAGCTTGACCGAAGCGATGCCGACCCCGGCCGCCCCAACGCCCCTGCCGATCCGCTGCATCCAGCGGCCGACGGGTGAATGGTTCACCTTCGCGACGACCAACGCGCCGGGCAAGGACACCCCCGACGCGTCCGACCTGTGCACCGAAACCGAAGTCCGGGAGAAGCTCGCCGACCTCGGCCATGGGGCGACCGCCATCAGCGCCTTCGTCGCCCAGGCCCGCGCGAGCGCCGAGGTCAGCGGCGACATCGCCGACTGGAACGCTGGGACGCCGAACGTGTTGTAGCGCACGGTCTCGTGTCCTCTCGAGCGGTCACGCGGCGCCCTTCGCTGCCGACTCATCCCAGCCTCGTCCCCCTCACCATTTCGCACTCGTCGGGGCCCGTATCATCCCGTCGACGATGAGCCCCCGCGTCGTCAGCAGAACCGAGGTGAAGGACCGAGGATTCGAGGATGGCCAGCCCGCCGGCCCGTTTCATGATCACGCAGCGCGTGGCGTGGCGCGAGAGCCACACGCCGAAGGGCGCGCTGAAATGGCGATGGGGCACCATTGCCGCCGTTGCGCTGTCGAAGACCGACGAGGGCGAGCTCGCCTATGAGTACCTGATCGCCGGCGGCGACGGCCTCATGTACCTGCGATGGGATCATCAGCTCTGGCGTCCCTCCGACGGCGACGTCGATCCGTTCCGCGACGCTCCCGTCGCGGCGTCAGTCGAGTCGACCGCGCGATCCCGTGCCCAAGAGACGTTATGATGCCTGACCAGCATGCAGTTCGCGGACATCGTGTTCTATGCGTATTTGGTCGCCATGGTGGTCGCCGCGGTAGTCCTCTTGACCTCGAAGGCGGAATAGACGACGCACGTGCCGGCAGGGAACGGTCGTAAGCGGACACCGCGGATGCGTCCGGCAGAATCGGTGGAGCGGGCTACGGGAATCGAACCCGTCTGACTGGCTTGGGAAGCCAGGACATTACCACTATGCTAAGCCCGCCCGCGGGTGGTGGCGCCCGTGGTTGTCGAACCCGCGCCGATGGCCGCGAGCGCAGCCCTCGACGCGAACTCCGATTCTAGCAGAGCCCGATTCCAGCAGAGTCCGATTCTGCAACGACGGCCTCGGCGCGGGCGTCGGCACACCGCTAGCAGCCCGTGGTGGAAGTGGCGCGAGGCACCGAGACGGGCGAGGCGCCCGGCGATCAAGGCGCGAGGAGGGAGAATACCGGGAGTATTCGACCGACGAGCAACGCCGAGCGCCGGGATGCATCGCCCGTCGAATGCCGCGGCACTTCCACCACGGGCTGCTAGGGCACGATCCGCAGCGGCACCAGCAACCGCTTCGCGCCGCCGCCGATCGCGAGCACATAGTCGCCCACTGCCAGCGGCGCCAGCGCCAGCTCCGCGACCAGCGCCGCCGGCTCGGTCTGATCCATCTTCACCGGGACGTTCATCGGCCGACCCTGACGATCGAGCAGCGTCCCGGCGACCGTGCCCGCCTCCGGCCCGACACCGACGCTGACCCGCAGCCGCTCCTGGCGGCGGAAGCGCGGATCCGCCGTCGCCACCCAGGCCACACCCGTCGTCGGACCGCGGCGGCTCAGGCGCGGCGCGCCCCACCCGGCGGGCATCGCATCGAGC
>JANOIR010000387.1:0-1656 GCA_031407765.1 Vicinamibacteraceae bacterium | reverse complement strand
AGCTGGATCCCGCTCCGCCCCGGATGAGTTTTCCGGCCGGCGTCGCCTTCGCGCACTACTTTTGCCTGTCCGGCTGGATGAGTCGGCTCGAGACGATCCTGCGTGGCGCGCCATTCGGTACTATGAGCGAGATGCTCGCCGTGTTGCCGTCCCCGCCTACGTCGAGCTGACATGCCGCTGCCCCGGTTCCTCGCGCACGCAGCGTGGGCGTGCGTCGTCCTCGCCCTGTCGTCGCCGGCGTTCGCGCAGGCACCCGCGGCTGCGCCGGGCGCCGAGCTCCCACGGGCGAGGATCGCGATCGATGAGACGCTGACGACGCCGGTGGCGCTGCTGACGGAGCGACGATCGGCAACGGGCGTCCCGCTTGCAGCCCGGCTCAGGGTGAGCATCGACGCCCTGCGCGATGCGGCGACGATCGACGCCATCGACACGCGCGCGACGACGTTGCTCGCCCGCGACGTCAGCCTGTGGGTCGTCGTCGAGTCTCCGATCCCTGCCGCCGCCGACCTCGAGGCATGGAGTACCGCGGTGAACGCCCTGATCACCCGGCTCCGCACCCGAGTGGCCTGGCTCGAGATCTCGTTCGTCGGTCCCGGTGAGCCGCGCCTGGCCGCCTTCGCGTTGAAGCGCGCGTCCGTCGACCTGCATAGCGCGTCGCCAGGCGCTCGCCTTCTCGCCGGGGGTATCGCCACCGGCGACGCAGCGTGGCTCGAGCGCGTCTACGCCGAGGAGGTCGCCTCGTACGTCGACGGCCTCGCGGTGCCGAGTGGCACCAGCGCCGATGTCGCGATCGCCGCGATCTCGAAGCACGACGCCGGTGCGCTCGTTGCCTCCACCGGCGCACCCATCCGCCAGTGGACGGACATCGTGGACGCGGAGCTGGCACGCCTCGACGCCGGTATCGCCCTCACCTCGTACGAGGGGGGGCTCGAGTACCTGCGCCGCGGCGTGGCCGCGCTCGAGGGCGTCGGCGACCTGCTCGGCGGCGACGTCGTGAAGCTCGACGTCGCGGCGGCGTCGCTCACGCTCACGCCGTCGAGCGTGTCGACGACGCTGGTCTACGACACCACGCGCTTCGGCACGGCGCTGGTCTACAGTCGCAGGCCCGGCGCGCCGGGGCCGCCAGCGGACGCGCTCGACGTCGCGATTACGCTGCGCGCGGGCGGGAGCCCGTCGGTTCGCGATCCGTACACGGGGCAGCGGCGGCCGCCGATCAGCACCAGCCGCGACCCGGCGACGAGCCGGGTCACCGTGCGCGTGCCGCTACGCGACGAGCCGTACATCCTCGACTTCGGCGATGGTCTGGCCCATGCCGTCAGCGAGCGCAGCGACGTCACCGGCCGCACCGAGCTGTCGGTTGCCGAAATCATCGCGCGGCATCAGCAGGCGCGCGCCGCCGACGATCGCGCGCTCGAGCGCCACGTCGTGCTGGCTCGGATGGAGCAGCACTTCCGGCCGACGACCACCGATCCCGGCTTCGACGTCGTCACCGAGAACCGCTTCTTTGCCGATCGGGCCGGCGTCGAGTGGGAGGAGCTGTCGTTCTCGGTCAACGGCACCAAGTGGGGCAGCGATCGGCCGGCGTTCCCGCTGCTGCAGCCGGAGAAGGTGCTGTCGCCGCCGCTCGATCTGCGGCTCGACGCCGACTACCGCTAT
>JANOIR010000378.1:0-23983 GCA_031407765.1 Vicinamibacteraceae bacterium | reverse complement strand
TTCCGCGTGCGCGCCTACCGGACCGGCGCGCAGGTCGTCGCCGACTCGCCGGCCCGCGTCGCCGACCTCGACGTCGCGGCGCTGCTCGAGATCGACGGCATCGGCAAGGACCTCGCCGCACGGATCCGCGACATCGCGGCGACCGGTACGACGAGCCTCCGCGACGAGCTGCTGACCCAGTTCCCCGCCTCGATCCTCGAGGTGATGCGCCTGCAGGGCATCGGGCCGAAGACCGTCGCCCTGCTCTACCAGACCCTGAACATCCGCTCGCTCGACGATCTCGAGGCGGCGGCAAAGGCCGGCGCCATCCGCGGCCTCAAGGGCATGGGGGCGAAGAAGGAAGCGCTGATCCTCACGGCGATCGCCGAGCGCCGGAAGCACGCCGGCCGCCACCTGATCGGTCATGCCTGCGAGACCGCCGAGACGCTCGTCGCCTGGCTGCGCGAGGCGGCGCCCGCGGCGACCTTCGACATCGTCGGCAGCCTCCGCCGCGGCGCCGAGACCAGCGGCGACATCGACATCCTCGCCACCGGCGCGCCCGCCAGCGTGCTCGAGCACTTCACGCGCTTTCAGCAGATGGAACGGATCCTCGGCCTCGGCGACACCAAGGCCAGCATCCTGCTGTCCAACCAGATGCAGGCCGACCTTCGGCTGGTCGCACCTGAATCGCGCGGCGCCGCGCTGCAGTACGTCACCGGCTCGAAGGCGCACAACATCGCGGTGCGGCAGCGGGCGCTGTCCAGGGGCTACACCCTCAACGAGTATGCCCTGGCCGACGCCGCCACCGGCGCCCGCCTGGCCGGCGACACCGAGGAGGGCATCTACGCAGCGCTCGGCCTGCCCTGGATCGACCCGACCCTGCGGGAGGCCCGCGGCGAGCTCGACGCCGCCGACGCCGGCACCTTGCCGCGCCTGGTCTCGATCGAGGACCTGCTGGGCGACGTCCACATGCACACGACCGCGTCGGACGGTCGCCACGACATCGAGACCATGGCGGTGGCGGCGCGCGAGGCCGGGCGCCGCTACATCGTCATCACCGATCACTCGCAGTCGCTGGCGATGGCCAACGGCCTCGACGACGCGCGGGCGCTGGCGCACGCGGCCCGCATCCGCGAGGCGAACACCCGCGTCGACGGGATCACGATCCTCGCTGGCATCGAAGTCGACATCCTCGCCGACGGCAGGCTCGACCTCGCCGAGGACACCCTGGCCGCGCTCGACTTCGTCATTGCCTCGGTGCACTCGGCCTTCGACCAGAGCGCTGAAGCGATGACCGTGCGCGTGCTGACGGCGATGGCGTGTCCGTACGTCGACGCCATCGGTCACCCGACCGGGCGCAAGATCCTGCGCCGCGAGCCGCACCGGCTCGACGTCGACGCTCTGATCGAGGCGGCCGGCCTCTACGGCATCGCGCTCGAGATCAACAGCAACTACCGTCGCCTCGATCTGTCGGACGTCCACGCCCGCAAGGCCAAAGCCCAGGGCGTCGGCCTGCTGATCGACAGCGACGCGCACTCCACCACCGAGCTCGGCCTGCTGCGCTGGGGCGTGCTGACGGCGCGGCGGGCCTGGCTGGAGCCGGCCGATGTCTGGAACACGCGCGACGTCGACGCCTTCCAGAACGGGCTGCGGCGGCATCGCCGTCCGGTCGCTGCCAGGACGGAGCGCGCGCGATGACCGTCGACGAAACGCTCGCCCGCCTCAAAGCACTCTATTTCGAGACGACGCCGGCGACGATCGAGGACGCCTTCGACGAGGCCATCGATCTCCTCAAGACCCTGCCGAGCGACGACGAGCGCGAGCGCGCCGCCGTCTACATGGAGGGGCTCGCCGAGATGAAGCAGGAGTTTGCCAGCGCGCAGCGGAGCCGAGGCGCGACGAAGCCGTCAGCAAACCCGGTGCGAAGGCCTGCCGGAGCCGCGCCGAAGCGACGGGGACGCGGCTGACGTCGCGCTCCTGTCGCGAACACGGGATCTACTTCTGGCGGTCGTTCTGACGCTGCATGGCCTTCTTGGCGTTGAGGCGCAGCGACTCGGGCACGTTGCGGTCGGTCGACAGGGTCTTGACGTCGCGCTGGTTCAGGCGCGGCAGCAGGTGCAGTGAAATCGCGGCCGGCGTCTTCGGGTTCTTCACCAGCGCCGTCGCCACCGCGATGCGCCGCATCCACGACCGGTTCCTCGCGATCGTCCGCAGGACGTCTTCCGAGACGTTGGCCATGCGCGCGAACGCTTCGACCTCGCTCTCGGCGAGCTTGGGGCTGCTCAGCACCGCGGCCGCGATCATCCGGTTCGGATCGCGGACCAGCACCGCGCGCTGCTCGCGCGAGCCCTTCATCGCCGCCTTCAGACGCTGGGGCACCGACATCGCGTTGAGCGGCACCCGGGTCGGATCGATCTCCACGTCATCTTCGCCGGTGTCGACGAGCGGCGCGTCGATGTCCTCGGTCGCCACGGAGGCCGGAAGGATGCCGCGCGCGGCGAAGAACGCCAGCACATTCGGGCTGGTGTCGTTGCGCGCCAGCAGACCGGCCACGGCCTCCTGCGGCAGCGCCGCCAGGGTCTGGTTGGCGACCGTCGCCACATGCGTCTCGTCGTGGGTCACGAGGTAGACGAGGATGGCCAGCTGCTCGTCGGCACGCGGAGCGAGCGCGCCCTGCGCTGCGAGCAGCGAGACCTCGGGATCGACGTCACCCCGGACGAAGCATTCAAGCAGCGGCATTGCCATGGTCGGCGGGGTCCGGGCGTTCAGGGGTGGACGAAGGGGCGGCGGAGACCGGCGACGGTCTGGAAGATCCGGGCCCGCAGATCATCCATCGGCCCGGCGGCGTCGAAAAACAGCCCAATCGCCGCGACCCCGCCGGCTCCCGCCTCGGCAGCGGCGGCGACGGTGTTGAGCGAGATGCCGCCGATGGCCAGCACCGGGATGCGGACCGCCTGCGTCACCGCCGCGAGCGTCTCCAGCCCGGCCAGCCGATGGCTGCGCGGCTTCGAGCCCGACAGGAACACGGTGCCGAAGATCACGTAGTCGGCGCCGTCGGCCTCGGCGCTTCGCGCTTCGTCCGCGGTGTGCACGGATCGGCCGACCAGGAATGCCGCCGGCACGTGCCGGCGCACCAGCGCGGTGGGAATCGAATCCGCCTTGAGGTGGACGCCGTCGGCCTCCGCGGCGAGCGCGACGTCGAGCCGCTCGTTGACGAGGACGCGCGCGGCGGCGCCGCCCAGGCGCGTGCGGAGGTCACGGACGAGGCCGCCGAGCTCGGCCGCGGACAGGTCGGGCTCGCGGATCTGGAGCAGATCGACGCCGGCTTCGCCGGCCAGCACCAGACGATCGGCCAGGGGACCGAGCGTCGGCCCTTCGCCGACCGGCTCGGCCGAGGGCGGCAGGCGGCTGCGGTCCGTCACCAGACAGACGCACGGCCGCGGCAAGGTCACGGGTGGCCGTCCGCGGGTCCGGACGGCGCGGGGCGGGATGGCGTGCGGATCGCGACGGCTTCGGCGAGACCGGCGCCGACCAGCATCAGGCCGATGCCGGAGACGGCGCCGCGCGCCCAGCCGGAGCGGGCGATGTCGACGAGCCAGGTCGCCGCCATCTGGATGAACGCGTTGCGCTCCCAGAGGCTCGACCACGGCACGATGAGCAGGACCAGTCCGGCCTCGACGAGATAGGCGACGAAAAGCAGCTGTCTGAGCACGGGCGGCGCTTACGCCTTGACCCGCGACAGGCGCTCGATGCGGGCCCGGGCGTCACGATAGTCGCTCTGTTCGGCGACCAGATCGAGCAGCACGGCAAGCGCCCTGGTGTGCTCGCCGATGGTCTCGAGGGCGTCGGCGAGCTCGTAGAGCGCCGAGCGGTGCTCGTCGAGCTTCGGAGCCGGCGCTTCTGAGGCGATCTCGAGCCACTGGACGGCCTCGTTGAGCATCCCGTGCTTGCGATAGAGGCGGCCCAGCGACTGCCCCGAGCGGAAGCGGTAGCGCGGGTCGCGCGCCGCCTTCTCGAAGGCGTCGGCCGCTTCCTTGAGCATCGCAGCGGCGGCGTAGGTCTGCCCGACGCGGAAGTTGCGGGCGGCATGGTCGCCCGGCGGCAGCGCCGAACTGTCCTGCAGGGCCCGGCCGCGCATCCCTGTGAAGACGGCATCGAGCTGGCCACCGCCGTCGTCGACTGGCACGACGTCGGCGACCTCGGCTACGGGCGCGACCGCGGCCGGACCGTCGCTCCAGGCGCCGGCATCGTTGGCCTCGAACTCGACGACCTCCTCCGCCTGCTCCATCTCGGGCAGGCCGGCGAGCGTATCAGCGGTGATGCCGCCCATGGACGGGAAGATCGCGTCGACATCGTCGCTCGCCACCGCCGACACCGGCCGCGGTGCGGTCGACGCCACGGCGGCGGGCGGGGCGGCGGCGGGCGCCGGCTCCGAGTCGCCGAACGCGTCATCGTCGAGCAGCAGCAGCCGCTCGGCGATGACCGCGTCGGGATCGGTCTCGCCAAGCGTCACGAGGATGCGGCGCAGTCGATCGTTGTGCGCCGACGAGCGCGGATTGCGCAGCAGCAGGTCCTCGGCGATGACGCGGGCCTTCTCCGCTTCGCCGGCTTCGAGATAGCCCTCCGCCAGCTCCTGTTGCGCCGCGGTCAGCGCCGCCTCGAGATCGCCGTCGACACAGACCTCGACCAGCCGCAACAGCGCCGAGAGATGGCGCGGCGCCTTCTCCAGGAAGGCTTGCAGACGGCGCGCGGCCTTGCCGAAGTCGCCCGAGGCCGCGGCGTGGTCGACGAGCAGGTCCACGATCGCGTATCGCGCGTTGGGCGACGCCAGGTGCTCGCCGAGCGTGGCCACCTCTTCGACCCCCTTGGGCGCGGCGGCGAGGAAGCGCACCAGGTGATCCCGAGCGGCGTCGAGGTTGTCGAGCTTGAGCAGGATCTTGCTGCCGGTGAGCAGCAGCTCCGGATCCTTGGTGGTGGTGGTGTCGGGCAGGAACCGCTTGGCGCGCGCGACTTCGTCCCGGCCGAGCGCGGCCTTGGCCAGACGCAGCGACACTTCGGTCGCGCCGGGATCGCGCTTGACGACTTCCTCGAGCAGCGCCTCCGCCTCGTTCACCCGCTTGCGCGCGTCGAGCTCCTTGGCCAGCGCCAGCAGATCGGCGGTGACCACCTTGCCGGTGCGCACCCGGATCGAGGCCGCCTGAAGGCGCGCCTCGAAGTCGTTCGGGTCGAGCTCGGACAGCCGGATGATGAGCGTCTCGGCCCCATCCTGGTCGCCGCGCGCCTTGCGCTTGTCGATCGCGCTCTGGAGGTGGGTCTTGGCGTCGGGCAGCTGGCCCTGCTGGGCGCAGGCCTCGACGAGCTGCAACAGGGCGCCTTCGTGCTGCGGATCGAGCTTGAGGACCTTGCGATAGCTGGCGGACGCGCGGGCATTGACGCCGTCGCGGAGGAAGTGGTCGCCGAGGCGCATGAACACCCCGACGGCCTGCGCCGCCTTGCCGGCGCGGCCGTAGAGATCGCCGAGCGCTGAAGCTGTCGCCATGTCGTCGGGGAAGGCCGCGACGACATTCTCGTATTCCGAGATCGCGCCGTCGAGCCGCCCCTGTCGGAGCAGCTTCTCGGCTGTGCGAAGCGCGTCGTCTCGATCGATGGCCACTCGTCCCTCAGCCGCCGTAGTTCAGGTGCCGGTCACTCGATGGTATCAAACAGTGTCGGCGTGTGAAACGCGCGGCACAGGAACGACCGCCGGTGGACAGGCGAGTACCCGTGCCGGGAGACGGCGGCCAGGTGTTCAGGGGTGGCGTACCCCTTGTGACGATCGAACCCATATCGTGGATCGGCGTCGTGCAACGACTCCATTAATCGGTCCCGCGCCACTTTGGCCACAATCGACGCCGCGGCGATGGCGGCGCACTGCCGGTCGCCGCCGATAATGGCCCGCTGCGGCAGCGGCAGGCCGGGGATCGCGAATCCGTCGACCAGGACGGCCGATGGCAGCGGATCGAGGGCCATGACGCAGCGCGCCATGGCCCGCAGGGACGCCTGGTGGATGTTGACGGTGTCGATCTCGTCCGGCTCGGCCCAGCCGACCGCCCAGGCGAGCGCGTCGCGCTGGATGCGCCGGCTCAGCCGCTCGCGCGCATCCGGCGTGAGCAGCTTCGAATCGCGGAGGCCGGGCACCGGCCGCCGGGGATCCAGCACGACGACGCCGACCGCCACCGGCCCGGCCAGACAGCCGCGGCCGACTTCATCGACCCCGGCCACCCGCGGGTAGCCGAGGCGATGAAAGCTGTTTTCGACCGTTCGCGTCGCGCGGGGGGGCATGGCCCGTCCGGCTGACCTGGTCCTGAAGATGCCGACCTGGTCGAACTGGCCGGGTCAGACCGTGCGCTTCTGTTCCTTCATGCGGGCGGCCTTGCCGCGCAGGTTCCGCAGGAAGTTCAGCTTGGCGCGGCGGACCTGGGCCGAGCGGATCACCTCGACCTTGTCGATCGTCGGCGAGTGCAGCGGGAAGATGCGCTCGACGCCCTGGCCGAACGACACCTTGCGCACCGTGAAGGAAGCGCGGATGCCGCCCCGGTGCATGCCGATGACCATGCCCTCGTATACCTGGATGCGCTCCTTGTCGCCCTCGCGCACCTTCACGTGAACGCGGACGGTGTCGCCCGACTTCATCGCCGGGCGCTGGACCAGCTGCGTCTTCTCCACCATGTCTTCGATGAGATTCATGACTCCTGCTTCCTTTCCTGCCGCCCGGGCCGGCTCCCCTGTCGCTCGGCCCTGATTTCCCGCAATACCCGCTCGGCGTCGGCTCCGGCCTCACCCGGAAAACCCGGCCCTTCGAGCAGGTCTGGGCGGCGATCGAGCGTCCGCTCGAGCGCCGTCCGCAACCGCCAGCGCGCCACCTGCGCGTGATGCCCCGAGAGCAGCACGTCCGGTACCCGCCGCCCTTCCCACTCGGCGGGGCGGGTGTAGTGGGGATGGTCGAGCCACGGCCGCGCGAAGGAATCCTCGCTGACCGATCGGGCATCGCCCACGACCCCTGGCACCTGCCGCACCACCGCGTCGGCCACCACCATCGCCGCGAGCTCGCCGCCCGACAGCACGTAGTCGCCGATCGAAATTTCGTCGGTCGCGAGCGCCTCGACCACGCGCTCGTCGATCCCTTCGTAGCGCCCGCACAGGAGCACGATGTGCCCCGCGCGGCTCCACGCCACCGCCGCCTCGTGCGTGAAGCGCCGGCCCTGCGGGCTCGGCACGATCACCGCCGACGGCTCGCCGCGCGTCGCCCGGATGTGGGCCAGCGCACGGAAGAACGGCTCCGGCTTCAGCACCATCCCCGGCCCGCCGCCGAACGGCGTGTCGTCGACGACGCGATGCCGATCCGTGGTGAAGGCGCGTAGATCGTGGACCGCAAGGTCGACGACGCCGCGCTCGTGGGCCCGGGCGACGATGCCCTCGCCGACCAAGGCCCGCACCATGTCGGGGAAGATCGTGACGATGTCCACGCGCATGACGATCGCCCGCCCCTTCCCGCCAGCTTCCCCGCCGCCGGCTTCACCTCACGTCGGCGGCCGGCCTCCCCCGCGCCGCCCCGGCGGCCGCCGTTCCCGGCTCGGCGTCGCCGACGGCGCGTTCAACTCGAGCAACCCTGCCGGCGGATCGATCGCGATCCGCCGCGATGCCGGGTCGATGACCCGGCAGATTTCGTCGGCGAGAGGCACCAGCACCTCGCCCTGCGGTCCGTCGATGACCAGCACCGACGCACCCGGCGATCCCTCGACGCGGGCGACCGTGCCCACCGCCTGACCGCTGACGGTCTCGACCCGGCAGCCCACGAGGTCGGTCTCGTAGAACGACCCCGGCTCGAGCGCCCGTCGTGCCGCCGCCGCGATCCACAACCCCTGGCCCCGCAGCGCCTCCGCGGCCTCGACCGATTCGACGCCGGCGAACAGGATGAGCGGCCGCTCGCGATGCCACCGGACCTCCTCGATCCGCAGGTCCGCCGAGCCGTCCGGGGTCTGTCCCGCCGCCGCCGTCAACAGCGTCGCGCCCGGCACGAAGCGCTCGTCACCGAAGTCGGTGAGCGGCTGCACCGCCACCTCGCCCCGCAGGCCATGCGGCCGCTCGATCCGGCCGACCAGCACGAGGTCCTCCGGCGCCGTCGCGTTCGTGCCCGCCACGTCGGCCTCGCCCCGCTACCGGGTCTCGCGGAACTCGACCTGCGCCTTGACGCCGGCCCGTTCCGCCGCGAGCGATACCAGGCCGCGCACCGCCTGCGCGGTGCGACCCTGCCGGCCGATCACCCGGCCGATGTCCCCGGGCGCCATGAACAGCTCGACGACGGCGATGCCGCGATGCTGCGCCTCGGTCGCCCGCACCAGCTCGGGCTCGTCGGCGAGGGCGCGGCCGATGACCTCGACGAGCGCGGTCAGCCGCGGCGTGCCCGTCCCGGCGTCGCTCACGACGTGGCCGGCGCGGACGCCTCCGCCACCGGAGCAGCGGGGTTGCGCGCGACGAGGGTCTTCAGTGTGTTCGACGGCTGCGCGCCCTTGGACACCCAGTGCGCGAAGCGATCGCGATCGAGCTTGAAGAACTCCGGCTTGCGGCGCGGATCGTAGAGCCCCAGGCTCTCGGTGACGCTGCCATCACGGGCGCTGCGCCCCTCAACCACCACGATGCGGAAGAAGGGACGCTTCTTCGAGCCCACACGAGTCATGCGAATTGTAACCATTGTTTCCTTCTCAACGAGCGGGGGTTCCTTCCGAAGGAACGCACGCGCCTAGCGGCCCTGCTGCATCATCGATTTCAGCATGCCCATCTTCTTCCGCATGGCGGCCCGACCGCCGCCGCCGTCGCCGAGGCCGCCGACGACCTTCAGCATCTTCTTCATCTGGACGAACTGCTTGAGCAGCCGGTTGACGTCCTCGACCGAGGTGCCGCTGCCGCGCGCGATGCGCTTGCGCCGGCTGCCGTTCATCTTGGTGTGATCCTCGCGCTCGTCCGGCGTCATCGAGTTGATGATCGCCTCGACGCGATCCATCTCCGACTCGTCGACGGCGCCCATCGCGCCCTTCAACTGACCCATCCCGGGCAGCATGCCGAGGATCGACTCGAGCGGCCCCATCTTGCGGATGGTGCGCAGCTGGTCGCGGAAGTCGCCGAGCGAGAACTGGTTCTTGCGCAGCTTCTCTTCGAGCCGCTCGGCCTGCTCGCGATCGACGACCTGCTCGGCCTTCTCGATCAGCGTGAGCACGTCGCCCATGCCGAGGATGCGCGAGACGACGCGATCGGGATGGAACGGCTCGAGGTTCTCGAGGCGCTCGCCGCTGCCGACGAAGGCGATGGGGACGCCGACCACCGAGATCACAGACAGCGCGGCGCCGCCGCGCGCGTCGCCGTCCATCTTGGACAGCACGACGCCGGTCAGGCCGATACGGCGGTTGAACTCGCCGGCGCTCTTGATCGCGTCCTGCCCGGTCATCGCGTCGGCGACGTAGAGCAAGTCGGTCGGGCCGACGGCGGCCTTGATCGCCGACAGCTCGGTCATCAGCTCGTCGTCGATGTGGAGGCGGCCGGCGGTGTCGACGATGACGGTGTCGAAGCCGAGGTTTCGGGCGGCGGCCATCGCGCCGCTGGCCCGCGACACCGGATCGAGATCGCCCTCCGGATCGTGGACGCGGACCTTCAGCTGCTCGCCGAGGACGCTGAGCTGCTTGATGGCGGCCGGGCGCCGGACGTCGGTCGACACCATGATCGGGTGGCGGCCGTCGCGCGTGAGCAGGCGGGCCAACTTGGCGCTGGTGGTGGTCTTGCCGGAGCCCTGGAGGCCGAGGAGAAGGATCACGCGCGGTGACGCGGAGGTCGGCGGCAGGCCGCCCTTGGCGTCACCGAACAGCGCCAGCATCTCGTCGCGGACGATCGCCACGACTTGCTGGGCCGGCGTCAGGCTCTTGAGCACGTCTTCGCCGACCGCCCGATCGCGGACGCGGTCGATGAACGCCTTGACGACCTTGAAGTTGACGTCGGCCTCGAGCAACGCCATCCGGATCTCGCGCAGCGCCGTCTCGACCGACTGCTCGGTGAGACGGGCGTCGCCGCGGATCTGGCGGAAGACGTCCTGGAGACGTTCGCTGAGGGATTCGAACATGACCGTCTGGCCCGCGGCCGGTGCCTTGCCGACACCTGGGCGCACGGGCGCAAACGGTTATCCTAGCAGCGCTTAGGCGCCCCGGTCAAACGGCCGGGCGCGCCGGCTGGGCGGCCGAACGCCCGCAGGCTGGCGCGGGAACGTCCAACCGCCAACTCCCAAGCTCCAAGGCACTCCCAATTCCCAACTCCCAAGGGCAATTCCCAACTCCCAAGGGCAATCCCGGCTCGCCACGCCGCGTTCGGCGGCTGCTCCTTACAGGTCGGAAGGTCCTTGGGAGTTGGAGGTTGGGAGTGCCTTGGAAGTTGGCGGTTGGAAGTTGGGAGTTCAAGCTCTCGGTGGTGCGGCGGGCCGCGCCCGCTACACCACCGAGAGCTTGTGCCCGAGCTTTTCCTTCTTGGTCCTGAGGTAGCCCAGGGTGTGCTCCGACGGCTCGATTTCGATAGGCACCGATTCGACCACCGAGAGCCCGTAGCCTTCCAGACCGACGAACTTTCGCGGATTGTTCGTCAGCAGGCGCATCGAGCGGACCCCCAGATCGCGCAGGATCTGGGCACCGATGCCGTAATCCCGCTGATCCGGCTTGAATCCGAGCTTTTCGTTGGCTTCGACGGTGTCGAAGCCCTGGTCCTGCAGCTCGTAGGCGCGGATCTTGTTGGCCAGGCCGATGCCCCGGCCCTCCTGGTTCAGATAGAGGAGGACGCCCCGCCCTTCCCGGGCGATCTGCTCCATCGCGGAGTGGAGCTGCTCACCGCAGTCGCAGCGGGCGGAGTGGAAAACGTCGCCGGTCAGGCACTTCGAGTGGACCCGCAGCAGCACCCGCTCGCCGGTGCCGAGGTCGCCCCTGACCAGGGCGATGTGGGTCTCGCCGTCGAGGCGGCTCTCGTAGGCATGCACCGCGAACTCGCCGTGCGCGGTCGGCATCCGGGCCACCGCCACCTGCGTCACCATCCGCTCCGTCCGCATGCGGTGGCGGATCAGGTCGGCGATGGTGATGATCGGGAGCTTGTGCTTGCGGGCAAAGGCCATCAGGTCCGGCACCCGCGCCATGGTGCCGTCCTTCTTGGTGATCTCGCAGATCACGCCGGCCGGCGCCAGGCCGGCGATGCGGGCCAGGTCGACCGCTGCCTCCGTGTGCCCGGCCCGGACCAGCGTGCCGCCCTCCCGCGCCCGCAACGGGATCACGTGGCCCGGCTTCACCAGGTCGCGCGGTGTGGTCGCCGGATCGATGGCGGCCCGGATCGTCGCGGCACGCTCCGGGGCCGACACGCCGGTCGCCACCGACTTGGCGTCGATCGACACGCACATCGGCGTGCCGCGGCGCGACGAGTTGTCGTTGACGACGAGCGGAATCTCGAGCGCGTCGAGCCGCTCCGGCGTCATCGACAGGCACAGCAGCCCGCGGGCGTGGGTGATCATGAAGTTGACGGCCTCGGGCGTCACCCGCTCCGCGGCCATGGTCAGATCGCCTTCGTTCTCGCGCTCCTCGTCGTCGACGACCACGATCATCCCGCCGGCGCGGATCGCCGCCACCCCCTCCTCGATCGACGAGAACGGCGTATTGCGACGAACCGGACGGAGCGCCGCCTTCGCCGCCGGGGCGCTGGCCGGCTTCGGCGCGGCGGACGCCACCTTGGCAGGCTTCCGCTGGGACGCCCGTTTCGACGACGCGGCTTTGGTTCGGGTCATAGGGTCTGGGGCAGGCGGCCGCGGCGTTCGAGCATCGCCAGGCGCACCACGTATTTTCCCACAAGGTCGCACTCGAGGTTCAGGGCGTCCCCGACCCGGGCCGCGGCCAGCGTGGTCTGCGCCCAGGTATGGGGAATCACCTGGACGTCGAACCACTCGTCGTCGAGGGCGGCAATGGTCAGGCTGATGCCGTCGACGGCGATCGAGCCCTTGTGGATCATCCAGGGCGCCAGATCCGCCGGAAACCCGATCCGGAGGCGGCGAAAGTCGCCCTCGTCGGCAATCGAGATCAGGGCCCCGACCCCGTCGACGTGACCCTGCACGACGTGTCCGCCGAGCCGGCCGTCTGCACGCAGCGGCCGTTCGAGGTTGACCGGGCGTCCTGGCACCAGCCGTCCAAGGGCGGTGACCCGCAGGGTCTCCGGGGAGACGTCCATCACCACGTGTGGCCCGTCGCGCAAGATGACGGTCAAGCAGACGCCGCTCGTGGCCAGGCTGTCCCCGATCGCCAGCTCGGGCCCGAGGGTCGTGTCGAGCTCCAGCACCGCGCCGTCCGCGTGCGCGGCGATGACGCGAACCGTTCCGGTGGCTTCAATGAGTCCTGTGAACATCGGCTTCAATCAAGACGTCGTCGCCGAGCGGCTCGGCGCGCGTCGGTCCCAGGGCGGCGAGCCCGAACGACGGCGGCATGGTCCAGGACACGCGGGTCGGTCCGAGCGTCTGCGGCGAGACGTAGCAGCGGACGCGATCGACGATACCGGCGGTCCACGCCGCCGCGTGCAGCGCCGGGCCGCCTTCGAGCAGCAGTGAGGTGACGCCGTAGCCGAGCAGGTCGGCGACGGCCGGGGCCAGCGCGCCGTCGTCGCGTGGCAGCACGGTGACGCCGCGTCCGGAGAGGGCGCGGGCCCGCGACGGATCCGCCGCGCACGCGGCGAGCGTCGTGACCAGCAGGATCGGTCCGCGATCGAGCGTGTCGCACAGCCGTGCCGCCGGCGACATCCGCAGCCGGCGGTCGAAGACGACCCGCGCCAGCGGTCGCTCGCGCCAGACGTCGCGCGCGGTCAGCACCGGATCGTCGGCGATCAGCGTGCCCGATCCGATCCCGATCGCCGCCACCTCCGCGCGCACCCGCTGCGCGTGGCGCTGCGACGCGGCGCCACTCACCGCCGTCCGTGCCCCCGGCGCCTCGGCGATCGCGCCGTCCAGGCTGACCGCGATCTTGGCGATGACGAACGGCCGCCGCGCCACGACGTTGGTGACGAACACTTCGTTGAGACGTCGGGCCTCG
This sequence comes from Vicinamibacteraceae bacterium, assembly GCA_031407765.1. GTDB lineage: Bacteria > Acidobacteriota > Vicinamibacteria > Vicinamibacterales > Vicinamibacteraceae > JBDSLU01. The sequence continues at coordinate 10,880 of JANOIR010000378.1, read as the reverse complement.
GCCTCGCGCACACCGACCTCGACCTCGACGCCGTGCTCGCGCAGGTAGGCGAAGCCGCGTCCGGCGACCTGTGGATACGGGTCCTGCATCGCCGCGACGACGCGCCGCACGCCGGCCTCGGCGACCGCGACCGCGCACGGCCCGGTTCGGCCCGTGTGGCTGCACGGCTCGAGCGTGCAGTACAGCGTGGCGCCCCGCGCGCGCAGGCCGGCGGCGCGCAGCGCGTAGACCTCGGCATGCGGCTCGCCGGCACGCTTGTGGAAGCCGGTCCCGACGACCACGCCCGCGTCGTCGACGATCACCGCGCCTACCAAGGGGTTGGGGCTGGTGCGACCGCGGCCGCGCTCGGCCAGCGCCAGCGCGGTGGCCATGTGCGCGTCGTCACGCCGCGGCGACGCCGGTGCTGTCACCACGACGCCTCGAAGAGCGCGTCGACGTACTCCGCACTCGAGAACGGGACCAGATCCTCGATGCTCTCGCCGGTGCCGACCCAGCGGATCGGCAGCTTGAGATCGTGCGCGATGGCCACGGCGACGCCGCCCTTGGCGGTCCCATCGAGCTTGGTCAGGACGACACCAGTCACGCCGGCGGCGGCGGTGAACTCGCGGGCCTGGACGACGCCGTTCTGCCCGACCGTCGCGTCCAGCACCAGCAGCGTCTCGTGCGGCGCGCCCGGGATCTCGCGCGACGCGATGCGGCGAATCTTGTCGAGCTCGCCCATGAGATTGACGCGCGTGTGCAGGCGGCCGGCGGTGTCGATCAGGATGGGATCGCGGCCGCGGGCGCGCCCAGCCTGGAGCGCGTCGAACACCACCGCCGCGGGATCGGATCCGCTCTTGGCGCGGATCATGTCGACACCGGCGCGCTGCGCCCACACGTCGAGCTGCTCCACCGCCGCGGCCCGGAAGGTGTCTGCGGCACAGACCAGCGGGTCGCGGCCGGCCGCCTTCATCGCCCGCGCCAGCTTGCCCACCGTCGTCGTCTTGCCGGTGCCGTTGACGCCCACGATCATGATGACGGTCGGCGGCGCGACGACCGGCTGCGGCCGCTCCGCCCCGGCCAGGATTTTCGTGATCTCGTCTTTCACCAGCGAGCGCAGGCTCTCGCCGCGCCGGGCCCGGGCGCCGACCGCGGCCACGATGGCCTGGGTCGCGCCGACGCCGACGTCGGCCGAGATCAAGACCTCCTCGAGCGCGTCGAGGGTGTCGATCGGAATGCTGGTCTTGGTGCGGGCCTCGGGCGCATCGGCCTGCTGGACGACCTCCTCGAAGCGCTGAAAGAGCTGATCCTTGGTCCGCTTGAGGCTATCGGTCAGGCGAGAAAGCAAACCCACCCGAGCATCATATCTGCCGAAGACGCCCGCGCGCCCGACGCGCCCGGCGGCCCGCCCAGGGCCGACGGATCAGCGCGGCGGATCGCATGCGCGGCTCCGACCGCGCTGAGGGCGCGGTCGGCCACAATGACTGAGGCTGTCGGCCAGGCGAGAGAGCAAACCCACGCCGCGATCATATCAGCCGGTCCTCTGCCTGCTGGCGACGGCGCCCTCAGCGCCGTCGCGGCCTCGTTCTCAGCTGCGCTGACCGTCGGCTTCGCTTCTTTGCGGCCGCAGCATCAACTCGTTGCCTGCTGGCGACGGCGCCCTCAGCGCCGTCGCGGCCGCCCACCGGGTCCGCGCTGCTGTGCAGCCGGCGCTGGGCGCGCCGGCTGGCCGCGCGGACGGGCGGCGCCTCGCCTCAGCTGCGCTGACCGTCGGCTTCGCTTCTTTGCGGCCGCAGCATCAGCTCGGCCAATGCGGCCTGCGGCGTGCGGACGCCGTCGATCACCGCCTGCATCTGCTCGGTGATCGGCAGCTCGACACCGTGGCGGGCGCCGAGGTCGAGCGCGGCCTGGGCGGTGCGCACGCCCTCGGCGACCATGCGCTGGCCGCGCAGGATGTCCTCGAGGGAACGGCCGCGGCCGAGCTCGATGCCGACCTGGCGGTTGCGGCTGCGCTGCCCGGTGCAGGTCAGCACCAGATCGCCGAGTCCGCTGAGGCCGGCCAGCGTGTCGGGACGACCGCCCATCGCGGTCGACAGCCGCGAGATCTCGACCAGGCCGCGGGTGATGAGCGCCGCCATGGCGTTGTGGCCGAGGCCGAGGCTCTCGACGACGCCGGCCGCGATCGCCACGACGTTCTTGAGCGCCCCGCCAATCTCGACGCCGGCGACGTCGTCGGTCGCATAGAGCCGCAGGGACGGGCCGCGGAACTCGCGCTGGACGAGACGGGCGGCATCCGCGGAGGTCGACGCAACCGAGACCGCCGTCGGCAGGCCGGCTGCGACCTCCGCCGCGAACGACGGGCCGGACAGCACCGCAACCGCGCGCCCCGGACCGGACTCGTCCGCGATCACCTGCGACATGCGATAGAGCGTGCCGTGCTCGAGCCCCTTGGCCGCGCTGACGAACGGCACCGCCGCCGGCGCGATCGCCACGGCCCGGTGCACGACCGCGCGCAGGCCCTGCGACGGCACCGCGACCACGACCAGCGTCGCATCGCCGGCGGCGTCGTCGATCGAGGCGGTCGGCCGGACGCCGTCGAGGGTGACGCCGGGCAGATAGTCGGCATTGACGCGCGTGTCGGCGAGGCGATCGACGAGGGCCGGGTCACGGGCCCACAGTCTGACGTCGTGACCCAGCCGGGCCAGGTGCACGGCCAGCGCCGTACCCCAACTGCCCGCGCCCAGGACGGCGATGCGTTGCATGCTGTACGGGACCAGGAGCTCAGATCGCGAGCGGCCGCTCGGTCCCCGCCCGCAGCCGCGAGATGTTGGCGTGGTGCCGCAGTACGATCACGGCGGCGACCACCCCCGCCGCTTCCTTCACGAACAGCGGCTCGAACCACGCCGCCGTGCCGACCAGCGCCACCGCCGCCGCCAGCGAGCCGAGCGACACCAGGCGCGTCGTCCAGACGACCGCGACGAACACGACGAACGCCGCCGCCGCGGCCACCGGCGACAGCACGCCGAAGGCACCGCTCGCGGTGGCGACCCCCTTGCCGCCGCGGAAGCGCAGCCACACCGGCGCGACGTGGCCGACGACCGACGCCACCGCCGCCAGCGCCACCGCGCCGTCACTGGCCTGCGTGCGCCGCGCCAGCCACACGGCGACGGCGCCCTTGGCCGCGTCGGCGAGCGCAACCAGGAGGCCGATCGTCGGCGTCGTCGCGCGCAGGGCGTTGGTGGCCCCGACGTTGCCGCTGCCGATCCGCCGCACGTCGAGGTGCGCCCAGCGGCGCACCACGAGCCAGGCGACGGGGATCGAGCCCAGCGCATAGGCGGCGAGGATGGCGACGCCGTCGATCAGCATGGTCAGCGCGGCGCCAGACGCCCGGCCTGCTCCCACGTCCCCGGCGCCGCATCGGCGGCGGCGCCGGTCTCGACGAGCGTGCGCCGGACGAGATCGATCGCGCCGAGACTGGCGAAGGTCTTCACGTAGGTGCGCTCGCCCGGATAGCGGTGCGTCTTCACCACCGCCGGCCCGCCCGGATGGGCAACGGCGAGGCACACCGTCCCGACCGGCTTGCCCTCGCTGCCGCCGGTCGGCCCGGCGATCCCGGTGATGCCGACGCCGACCTCGACGCCGGCCAGACGGCGGACGCCTTCGGCCATGGCAATCGCGACGACTTCGCTGACGGCGCCGTGCGCGGCGATGTCGGCCTCAGCGACGCCGAGCAGCGCGACCTTGGCCGGGTTGCTGTACGCGACCACGGCGCGCTCGACCCACGCCGAGCTGCCGGGGATGTCGGTGAGGCGCGACGTCACCAGGCCGCCGGTGCACGACTCGGCGATCGCGATGCGCCAGCCGCGCGCTACCAGGATGGCGCCGACCACTTCTTCGATCGATCGGCCGTCGCAGCTGATCACGTGCGGCCCGAGCACCGCGGCCACTTCGTCGACGCCCTGCTGCAGCGCGATCGCGGCGGGCCCGGCCTCGGCGCGGGCATACAGCTGCAGTTCGAGCTGCCCCGCCGAGGCCAGGATCGTCGCTTCGATCGCGACCGCACGATCGGCCCACGATCGGTAAAGCGGCTGCAGGCGCTCCTCGGCGTGCGACTCGCCGAGGCCCGCGACGAGCACCGTACGCGTGTGCACGCGGGTCGCAGGAGCGCGGGCGGTGAGCCGACCCTGCAGCAGCGTCTCGAGCATCGGCTTCAGCTCGCGCGGCGGCCCGGGCAGCATGACGAGCACCTGCGACCCGTGGTCGACCCATTGGCCCGGTGCGGTGCCGAAGCCGTTGTCCAGCACGATGCCGCCTTCGACGACCTGCGCCTGGCGTCGGTTGATCGGCGGCATCGGGATGCCGCGCGCAGCGAAGCGGGCTTCGAGCTTGGCGATGATCGCCGGATCCTCGCGGAGCGGCCGGCCGACGACGCGGGCGACCGCGTCGCGGGTCACGTCGTCGTCCGTGGGCCCGAGGCCTCCGGTCAGCACGACGAGGTCGGCGCGCGTCAGCGCGTCCGCGATCACGCGAGCGAGGGCGTCGACGCGATCGCCGACGATGTGCTTGGCGTCGACGCGGATGCCCAGCGCGGCCAGGCCCTCGGTCACGGTGAGCGAGTTGGTGTCGAGCCGCGGCGGGACCAGGAGCTCGCTCCCGACCGCGACGATCTCCGCCGTGACGAGCGGCGGCGCGCTCACATCCACCCCGGGAAGGCCCAGAAGAGCCCGCGCATGATCGCGTAGCCCCACACGCCGGCGAGGACGTCGTCGCACATCACGCCGAGGCCGCCGGGCAGACGCTCGGCCCGGCCGGCCGGAAACGGCTTGACCACGTCACAGGCGCGGAACACCACGAACCCGATCAGCCAGCCGGTCCAGGTCAACGGCAGGAACAGCGTCGTGATCAGCATGCCGACCACTTCGTCGATCACCACCGGGCCGGGATCGATGCGCCCGAAGTGCGCCTCGGCGGCGTTGGCGGCCCACACGCCCGCGACGAACAGCACGACCAGCGCCGCGCCCTCCGCCCACCAGGGCGCCACGAGACGCAGGCCGATCGCCAGGGCGACGCCGGGAATCGAACCGAAGGTCCCGGGCGCGAACGGCACGAAGCCGATCCCGGCGACGGTGGCGACGAGTACGGGCAGGGTCAGCGGGCGACGCGGTGCGGCGCCCCCCGGGTGCGGGCTGCCTTCGACAGGCACGTTCATGCGGGGCGGGTATCCTCTGCGGCTCGCGCGTCGCGCACCACGTCGGTGCCGGCGAGCCGGTCGTAGAGCGATCGGCGGTCGGCGCCGAGGAGTGCCGGCAGGAAGCCGATGCCGGCGGCCGGCACGGTGAGCACCTGGATGAGCGCGCGCACGACCGCGGGGGCGAGACGCACCGGACGGCCGCCGGGCTCGACGACGGCCAGACCGAATGCCGCCTTGCCGAACGTCCGGCCGGCCAGCACTGTGCACATGGCCAGGTAGCCGATCGCGAGCAGGAACAGGAACACGGCGAGTGGCGCGATCGGCAGGCGGTCGATCTGCGACCAGTCAAGGCCGGTGGCGCGCAGCGTGGCCAGGACCACGGCGGCGTCCACCGTCGCCAGCACGGCGAGGTCGACCAAGCCGGCGAGCATCCGCGGACCGAGTGGGGCCGCCGATCCGGGCGCATGAGCAGATGGCGCCTCGGCAGCAGCCCGCGTGTCGAGCTCGGCGAAGGCTGGCGAGAGATCGGCGTCGAGGACGGCGTCCGGCGCCGACGCGGGGCGCACCCGGGCGAAACCCGCCGATGCCGTCGCCGCGGCCGGGTGGCCGGGTAGCGTCAGCGTCCCGCCGGCGGCGCGAATCTCGCCGCCCAGCGGCGTGCCGCCGAATGTCATCGACAACGTGGGGTCGGGCCCGGGGGGCGGCACGAACGAGAAGCCTTCGAGCTCGAGCCGCGCCTCGATCCGCGGATTGGTGTCGGCGTCGGCGACGGAATCAGGCGCCGGCGCCGATACCGGCACGATGGCGTCCGGCGTCGATGCCGGCGTGATCGATTCAGGCGCGGGCGCGCTGACGATCGCTGGCGCGAAGGCCGCGCCGGCAGCCGCCGACGGCCCGCCCGCCGATGCCGGGGCGAAGGCAGCCCGCGCCCGCGGCGCGTCGGTGGCAGCGCGGCGGACGGACAGCGGCGGCCGCGAAGCCGGCAGCGCCGGGCGATCGTCGACGCCTGGGGTGGCGAACAGCGGGAGATCGAAGGATTCGGGCGCCGGTGTCCGCGACGCCGCGCGCTTCTGGATCGCCGCCCGAGCCTGGGCTCGCGCCGACGGCTCCGGCCGATAGACGACGTCCGGCATGGCCTCGGCCGGCGGCGCCTCGGCGTCGCCGGGTGCCATCTCGACGGTCGCCGACAGCGACAAATCGTAGCCGCAGTGCCGGCACCGGGTGTGGCCGTCGAAGCCGAGGTACTGGCACTTCGGACACTTCATGGCGAGCCTGCTCCACGCGCCGGCACGTCCGGCGCCAGCATCGGCCGGACGATGGGCCAGGCTCGCTGGATCTGCGCGACGAGCGCATCGGCCTCGGGGCGCTGCGGATCGCCGGCCGGGAGGCGCGCGAGCGCCCGCCGGGCGTCGTCATAGCGCCGGGCGGCAAAGGCGAGCTTGGCGTCGTGGAGCGCAACCTCGGAGACGCGGGCGTTGGCCGCCGGCGACGGCCGCGAAGCGACGCCGCTGACCCAGTCGGCGAGACGGTCGCGCGCGGCCACGGTGTAGCCGGCCACGAACAGCAGCAGGCCCGCGGCGGCGACCAGAAGGGTGTGGGCGATCTGGGAGGAGCGCGAGGCGGCCGGGGTGGCGGGCGCGGTGTGCACGGCCGGCCGCGGGGCCGCCGGTGCCAGGCGCGCCGCGAGCGCGCCGCTCACGACGAGCACGCCCGGATCGGCGATCGGCCTCGGCTCTGGGGCGCGCGTATCGTCGAGCCACTCGCGCCGCGGGTCGGCATCCGCCGCGGCCCTGGCCTCGGCGACCCGTTGGCGCTCGGCGACCGCGCTCCGCGCACGCTCGATGTAGGCCCGGGCGCGGGCGTTGGCGCGATCGACGAAGAAGACGCGCGACCACACCTGGACCGCGCGGTCATAGCGGCCGGCGAAATACTCATCGAGGCCGGCTGTGAGCAGCTGATCGATACGGGCGGCCTGATCGTCCGGCGGGGACGACGGCGCAAGCGGTGTGGCGGACAGCGGTGGCACGTCGTCGGACATAGTGTCGCGACCCGACGCGATTATCGGTGACTTCGGGCGACCCGCGCAAGGACGGTCAGCACACTGACGCCCGCACTCTCGTGTCCTGGCCCGCGCTATGCTCGCGGCGGCATGGCCGCGGCCCTGATCGAAGCGATCCCCAACGTCAGCGAGGGCCGGAACACAGCCCGGCTCGATCGCTGCGCGGCCGCGATCGCCGCGGGCGGGGCCATGCTGCTCGACCGCACCGCCGATCCCTCGCACCATCGTGCCGTGTTCACCTTGGCCGGCTCGGGCGCAGCCACCTCGGCATCCGCGATCGCGCTGGCCCATGTCGCGGTCGCCGAGATCGACCTCGCCGCCCATGCGGGCGTCCATCCGCGCATCGGCGCGCTCGACGTGCTCCCGTTCGTGCCGCTCGGCGCGTCGTCGCTGGACGATGCGATTACCGTCGCGCACGCCGTCGGCCTCTACATCGGCGAGACGCTGGGGATCCCGGTGTTCCTCTACGAAGCCGCGGCGCGCACGCCGGAACGGCGCGGACTCGAAGCCGTGCGGCGCGGCGGGCTCGCCGGCCTGGCCGCGCGGCTGCACGAGCCGGCGTGGCAGCCGGACTACGGGCCGGCGACGCTGCACTCGACCGCCGGCGCGGTCGCCGTCGGCGCCCGCGGTCCGCTAGTCGCGTGGAATCTGATGCTCGATCGCGCCGACCTGCCGCTGGCGAAGCACATCGCCCGCACCATCCGCACCTCGAGCGGAGGACTCCCCTGTCTCAAGGCGCTCGGCCTCGCGCTCGAACACACCGGCCAGGTGCAGGTGTCGATGAACCTGACCAACTACCGCACGACGTCGATGGCCGAGGTCTTCCGCGCCGTGCTGGCCGAGGCCATCGCGGCCGGCGCGGACATCGCCGGAAGCGAGATCATCGGGCTCGTGCCTCGGACCGCGCTGGGCGACCTCCAATCGGTGGCGCCCGATATCGCGGCCCGTCATGAAGCGCAGGTACTGGAAGATCGCCTCGCACTGTGCGGGCTTCCGGCCCTCAGCCCGGCGGAGACCGGCGCGTGAGCGCCGAATCGCTTCCGCTGCGCCTCTGGCCGTCGATGGCGGCGGTGGGACTCGCCGTTGCCGTCGGCAGCCTTGCCGTCGGAACATGTGCGTTCGCCGGCGAGTGGGCCGCGCTACTCGCGTGGCCCGGTGTCGGCGCGCTCTGGCTGTTCGCGGCGACGTGTCTCTACCAGGCCAACCAGCAGTCGATCGGTCGGGCACCGCAGGAGCGCTTCGAGCGGTTCGCCCTCTGCCTCCTGCTCGCCATCCCGATCTTCATCGCGATCGCGATCTTCGGCGTTTCTGTCTACGAGGGGTTTGGCGGCCGGATGTAGACGTCGGCTCACGCGCGCGCGTCAAGCGCCGTCGTCGCTCGGCACGTCGGCTGACGCCGGCTCGCCACTCCGCCTCGCGGGCGCGATCCCGAAGGCGCGCATCTTCCGGTACAGGTTGCTGCGCTCGACATCGAGGACCTCGGCCGTGCGCGAGATGTTGCCCTGCTGTTCCGCCAGCGTGCGCAGGATGTAGTCGCGCTCGAAGCGCTCGCGGGCTTCGTGCAACGGCAGCACCGGACCGTTGGCGCCGGCCAGCTCGCCGGCTCGGACGACGCCGTCGAGGAAGGTCAGGTGCTCGATCGAGATGGTGTCGCCCGGGACCATGATCAGCAGCCGCTCGATCACGTTGCGCAGCTCCCGCACGTTGCCCGGCCAGCCGTAGCTGCGCAGGGCTGCCAGCGCCCCCGGATCCCACGCCTTCGGCCGGCGGCCGTACTCGCGCGCCAACTCGCCCATGAAGTGCGCCGCCAGCCGCGGCACGTCCTCGTCGCGATCGCGCAGCGGCGGCACGAACACCGGAATGACGTTGAGCCGGAAGTAGAGGTCCTCGCGGAAGCGGCCGGCTCGGATCTCGGTCGGCAGATCCTTGTTGGTCGCGGCGAGGACGCGCACGTCGACGCGGACACTGGCGGCGCCGCCGACCGGATCGATGACCTGCTCCTGCAGCGCGCGCAGCACCTTGGCCTGCGTCTTCAGGCTCATGTCCGCGATCTCGTCGAGGAAGATCGTGCCGCCGTCGGCGGCTTCGAACCGGCCGCGCCGATCGCTGACCGCGCCGGTGAACGCGCCCTTGATGTGGCCGAACAGCTCGCTCTCGATCAGCTCTTCCGGGATCGCGGCGCAGTTCACCTCGACGAACGGCCCGCTGCGCCGGCGGCTCAAGGCATGCACGCTGCGTGCGACCAGCTCCTTGCCGGTGCCGTTCTCGCCGTAGATCAGGACCCGGCCGTTGGTCGGCGCGGCCATCGCGATCTGCTCGCGCAGCTCGCGCATGGAGTGGCTCTCGCCGACCATCACCAGCCGGCGATCGGCGGTCGCGCGAAGCGCGCGGTTCTCCGCCTCGAGGTTGCGCTGGCGCAGCGCGTTGCGCACCACCAGCATCGTCTTGTCGAGCGACAGCGGCTTCTCGACGAAGTCGAAGGCGCCCATCTTGATCGCCCGCACCGCCGACTCGACGCTGCCGTGGCCCGAGATCACGATGACTTCGGCGTCGACACGGCGCTGGCGCAGCGCCGCCAGCGTGTCGAGCCCGTCCATGCCGGGCAGCCAGACGTCGAGCAGGATGGCGTCGTAGGCGCGGCGGGCGGTCGCCTCCAGGCAGGCCTCCCCGCTCGGCGCCGTCTCGACGTCGTACCCCTCGTCCTTGAGCACGCCGGTCAGCGCGGCGCGGACGCCGGCTTCGTCGTCGACGACCAGAACCGAAGCTTTCATGTGGCTGGGGACCCGTTCAGACGGGCAATTCGATGGTGAAGCACGTGCCGTGCGGGGGGTTGTCGCCCGCTTCGATGCTGCCGCCGTGCTCGGCGATGATCCGGCGGACGATGGCGAGGCCGAGTCCGCTGCCCCGCCCCTTGGTCGAATAATACGGCATGAACAGCTTGCTGCGATCGCCCTCGGGCAGACCGGGGCCGTTGTCGGCGACGCGCAGCCGGACCACGCCGTGGGACGCGTCGTAGGCGGTGTCGATGGTGATTCGCCCCGGCGTCGCCACGCTCATGCGTCCGGTCTCGCGCGCCTCGGTCAGCGCCTCGATGGCGTTGTCGACGAGGTTGATGACGACGCGGCGCACCTGTTCCGGATCGAGGCGGACGGCCGGCAGGTCGGGCGCCGGGTCGAGCTGGATGGTCGCGTGCGACAGCAGCCCGGCATAGAGCGCGACGGCATCGACGAGCAGCGCGTTGAGATCGGCCGGGACCGCCTTGGGCGCCGGCATCCGCGCGAACTGCGAGAACTCGTCCACCAGTGACTTGAGCGACTCGACCTCGGCGATGATGGCGCGGGCGCACTCGTCGACCAGCCGCCGCGACGGCTCCGGGGCGTTGGCGAAGTGCCGCTTCAGCCGCTCGGCGGACAGCTGGATCGGCGTCAGCGGGTTCTTGATCTCGTGTGCGAGCCGGCGCGCGACGTCGCGCCACGCCGCCACCTTCTGCGCCCGCACGAGCGGCGTCACGTCGTCGACGACGAGCACGCTCTCGAGCGCCCCGCCGTCGCCGCCGAGTGTCGTCGTGGCCGCGAGCAGGTGCCGCTCGTGACCATCGCGGACCAGCGTCACCTCGTGCTGCGCCGCGGTGTCGGGCGCCGCGGCCACGGC
>JANOIR010000337.1:0-10848 GCA_031407765.1 Vicinamibacteraceae bacterium | reverse complement strand
GACCGGTCGCGGCTGGGGCAGGTCGCTGTCCGGTCCCCACGCGCCGCTACGCCGCCGGCTGCCCCGCGCTGAGGGCGGTGCGGAATCTTTCGCGGCGCCACGAACTCTTCCCCACTGCACGGCGCCACGCGTCGACGAAGGGCCGTGCAGGCGCGTCGCGCCCGCCTCGCCTCGGGTGGCCTCATCTTTGCTCGATCTCTCGCAGGAGCACGCCATGAGAGTCACTCGAGAAGTCCCACCCGCACAGTGGCGCCGCGTCCTCGATGATCTGAGCCGGGTGCACGACGACGCGGACGTGCGGCTCGTCGTACTGGACGACGATATCGGGATGCAGGCCCATGGCACGGCTTTCCGACTCGCCGGCCTCACATCGGATGGCAGACCGGGCTTCGAGTCGATCTCCGCGATCCTCGCCGGCAGCACGCACGTCACCCACATCATCGACCGTCCGCGCTCGCTGCACGTCGAGCGTCGGTGGGAGTCGAGGACGGCCACCGTGCAGATCACCGACAGCGACGGTGTCCGCACCCTGATCAGCCTGGGACCGCCGGTGCTGCCAGGCGTCACCGGCGAGGCAACGACCAGCCTCGGCGCCAGCCCCGGACGCGGCTGCGCGCTGGTCCGCCAGCAGCCCGTGGCGGCGATCCCCCACGTGGGGTGAACTCGGAGGACAAGATGTTCTGCCCGACTCGAATCCTGGTTCCGGTCGATTTCAGCAGCAGCGCGACGCCAGCTGTCGCCTGTGCACAAGACATGGCCCGCGCCTTCGGCAGCCGCGTGCACCTGCTCCATGTCACGGAGGATCCCGCCGCCCAGGGGTGGGCGTCGTTGATGCCCAACGCGGACCTGGACAGCTGCGCGGAGGACTGGCGGCAGGACGCTCTCGACCAGCTCGCCATGCTTTCCCTCGACTGGAGCCGCTCCGACGGGCTCCAGGGAAAGCGTCGGACGACGCGCGCTGTCCGCAGCGCCATCGATCCCGCGGCCGCGATTTTGGCGTACGCGCGCGAGGAAGGCTGCGATCTCATCGTCATGGGCACGCACCGTCCGTCCGCGCTCGCGGCGCTGCTAGGGAGCAGCACCGCAGAACGGGTGCGGCGCAACGCGAGCTGCCCGGTGCTCCTGGTACCGCCGGCCGCGGAGCCGTCTCGGCAGCCGTGGTCTGCGATCGACGTCGAGGCCCGCTCCGCCGCCCCACGTCCGGCTTCTTGACCCGGAGTGCGGGAACCAGGCGGAGCTCACCGGGTTACTGCTGCGGCGTCTTCGAGTGGTCCGCGTAGGGTGCGGTCGCGAGGATCGCGCGGGTGATCTCGTGGGCGAGCATCGGGCCGGATTCAAACGGGAACCACGTCTGTGGAAGGGTCATCGTGCGGTGATCGGCCTGGAACTGCACCCCCGCGACGCAGGACACTTCCTCGAGCTCCGCGAAGGTCATGTGACTGCCGCTGCCGTGGATGGACACGCCCTTCGGCGTGATCAACAGGGTTCCCGGCCAGGCGAGGAAGATGCCGTACCGGACGTGGGCCACGCAGGCGAGCAGCACACATGCGCACGCGCCGAGGAGGAGACGCGACCACAGCGTCGCCTCCGCGGCGAGCGCCGTCCCGATCACGTCGTAGCGATACGTCATGGCCAGGACGAAGACCGCCATGCCCACCGCCAGCAACGGATACCACCACGCGGCCTGCGATGGCTTCGTGAACGTGAACCGGTAGCCGGGCGACAGGGGCTGCACCGTGAAGCCCCAGGCGGGGTTGGCGACGAGCGCGCGGGCCGCGTTCGCATCGCGGGCCAGCCGTACGTGCAGCGGCACATTGGTCTGCGCCGCCGTCCGGACCGTCCCAAGGTATCGCTCCGAGGCGACATTCCACCGGCGGGCCAGGTCCTCCAGCGCCGCGTTCGCCTTCGCGGCCGAACGGAAGCCGAGGAAGCTGAGGTCGGTACGGCCGTGCGGGTGGACGAAATACTGGTCGGCAAGGACCTCCAGGCTCGGGTCGGCACAATCGGGGCAGACCTGCAGCGGCGCAATCGACTCCAGCAGCTGTTCAGGCTCGCGCACGCCGTTCTTCGTCGCGAACCAGCGCCGGGCGACGAGATCGACCTCGAAGTAGTCGCGCGCTTCGAGGCCGCGACGCGCGCCCCAGACCACGGCCGTCGCGAGGGGCGCCACGACGACGAGGACGAACAGCGGCACGTTGGTCCGGCCGCCAGTGGTGACGAGGACGACCATCACCGTCAGCGCGACGAACGCGGGAACCCCCACGAGCCGGCCCCTGAGCCGGCGCGAGCGCTGGACCGCGGTGAAGTACCTCTTCATCGGGCGAACAGTGTAGGGCGGCGCCGTTCCGATCAGGGCGCGGGATACCGCATCTTTTCGACGAGCGCCTTGAAGCGCGGCTCGTCTCGCAGCGGGTCGAACGGCGGGAAGGAGCGCATCCAGGCCATCCAGTGGGCGTGCTCGTCGTAGGCGCGCTCGAGCCAGGTCAGCGCCGCCTCACGGTCGCCCATGCCCACGGCCACGAGGGCGAGGTCGGTAGCCGGAACGTAGATGGATTGGGCGCGGGCCGCCTCGAGCGCTCGCAACACCTCGAGGGCCTCGGCAGGGCGGCCGGCGCGGCCGTGGATGTAGCCCACGGCAGGGACGGGCAGGTTGCCGACACCGGTGCGGGAGGCCAGCGCCTCCGTCATGGCCTGGTCGAACCGGCCGACGTCCGCCAGTGCGAGCGCCTGCCAGAAGTGCACGAGGCTGAAGGCGGGATCGAGGCCGACGGTCCGCCGGCCCTGCTCGATCGCCTCCTCGGAACGCCGCGATCCGAACAGCACGATCACCCGCACGGCCCCGACGGTTGGCGACGCGGGCCGGAGCGACGCGGCGATCCGGCTCTCCTGCAGGCTCTCGTCGACACGGCCCATCGCGCTGAGGAACAGCGCGTAGAGCATGTGGGCGCGCGGCGCGCTGGGATCGAGCGCCAGCGCGCGCCGGTAGCTGCGCTCCGCGCCGCGCCAGTCGCGATCCCATTGGACCTGGACGTGCCCGAGCGCGACGTGACCCTCGGCCAGCGTCGGGTCGAGTTCAACGGCCCGCAACGCTGCCTCACGCGCCCGAGGGTAGCTGTCGTCGGGCCGCGCCCCGCCGAACACGCCCCGGACCACCAGGGTGTCGGCCAGCCCCGCGTGCCCGGGGGCGAAGGTCGGATCGAGGACGATGGCGCGCTCGTAGGCCGCGACCGCCTGGCCGAGTGACTCGCGAGTGCGCCGCTCGGCGCTCCGCTCGCCTTCCTCGCAGGCGAGTCTTGCCTCGGCGGTCCGCGGCGCGGGTGAGGTCCGCCACCCCCACGCCGCCCAGCCCCCGGCGGCCACCAGCAGCAGGGCGACGGCGCCAATGGCCAGGCGCGACACCCGACGGCGAGGCTGCGCCACGGCGGCGGGCGGCTCGCCGTTCGGGACGATCGGCCGGACCACCCCGTCGAAGCGGTAGCCGCGGCCTCGGGCGGTGTGCACCCAGGCCTGGTCGTCCCCCAGGGCGCGCCGAATCTCGACGAGGCACTGCACGAGCGAGTCGTCGGTGACGGCGGCGTCCGGCCAGATCGCCTCCATCAGCTCCTGCTTGGCGATCAGCCGTCCAGGGTGCCGAACGAGGTAGGCGAGGACGTCGAAGCTCTTCGCCCGGAGCCGGACTTCGCTGCCGTCGTGCAGCAGCGCGCCGCGCGCCGGATCGAGGACGAAGCCGCCGAAAGCCAGCGCTCGCACGGGCTCGGCCGGTCGCGGAAGCCGGGCAACGTCGGCGGCGTTCGGCCCGACTTTCGGGCCGTTCACCGAGACTTCGTCGGGATTTCGTCCGGAATTCGGCATCGATTCGTGACGACACGCAGGGGCGCGTCGTCAACTGGGTCGACGCGGTGGAACGGGCCACAGGATGGCTTGGACCTCGAAGTATACGGCCCGGCCCCGCGCCACCAACACAGTTTGGAGGATCTATGCGAAACGCTAGTGCGTGGCTCGTGCTCGGGTGCACGTTGACCCTGGGATCGTCGACCATCGAGGCTCAGGCCCCCCTGAAAGTCGTCGTCAGCGGGCTCAAGGCCCCGGGAAAAATGCTGGCGCTCGACACCGGCGCGATCCTCGTGTCCGAGAGCGGCACCGGCGTCCACGACAGCCGGGTCACCGCCTTCGACACCGACGGCAACCGCCTCACGCTGATCGAGGGTCTGCCCTCCGGGCTGGCCTTCCCCAACAACGACCCGTCCGGCGCCTCCGGCCTGGCGCTGCGGAACCACACGCTCTACATCGCCATCAGCGCCGGCGACAGCGGCATCGCCGGCCCCGTCCAGGGCAGCGAGATCCCCAATCCCAACAAATCGTCGCAAATCTTCAGCTCGGTGCTCGCCCTCGAGTTCGACCGCACCCTCTCGGGCGTCACGGCGCCGTTCCGGGTGACGCCGGCGCACCACCAGGCGGTGGCGCGCGGCGAACGCGTGGCGCTCGCGAACGAGCGCGGCGAGCGCGCGACGCTGCGCCTCGTCGTCGACATCCCCGACCACGTGCCCGAGCCGCGGCCCGATTCGCCACAGAACGCGCGCGGTTCAAACCCGTTCGCGCTGGAACCGGACGGATCCTGTAGCCTTTGGCTGGTGGACGCGTCGCGCAACCTGATCTGGCGAGTGGACATCTGCGAGAACACGTTGTCCACGCTCACGACGTTCCCGCCGACGACCAACCCGGGGCCGGCCGGCCCACCGCGCATCGACGCGGTGCCGACCAGCGCGCGGACGTGGAACGGGGACCTGCTCGTCTCGTTCCTGTCGGGCGCGCCGTTCCTGCCGGGCCTGGGACAGGTCCGTCTGGTCAAGCCCTCCACCGGCGAGCACGCGCCGTTCTTCACCGGTCTGCGCACGGTCGTGGACGTGCTGCCCTTCGGCGGCGAGACCGACGGCTTCTTCGTGCTGGAGTTCTCGCGGGATCTGCTGGCGGGTCTGCCGGGACGCGTCCTCTGGTACGACTCGCCGACGGCCGCACCAGTCACGTTCGCGGACGGCCTCGTCACGCCGGTCAACATGGCGCTCGATCCGAAGACGGGCGACCTGCTGATCAGCCAGCTGGCGTTGGGCCGCGTGGTGGCGCTCCCGATCAGCCGCTGAGCGCCGGTATCCCGCACAACGAGGTCGCACATGGCCCGATGGATCTTCGCCCTCGCGTTCGCGCTGGTCTGCTACGGGAACGGCGCCGCCTGCATCGAGAGCTTCGTGAACTACCCGAGCTGGCGCCTCATCGGCGCCAGCGAGTTCACCGCCTACCACGCGTTCATCGGGCCGCGGGTGCTTGCGTTCCTGGTCGCACCGGCTCTGCTCGGCACGCTGTGTACCGCGCTGCTCCTGCGCCTCAGGCCGGCGGCGATTCCGCTGTGGTCCGTCTGGGTGGCCTTGGCCCTGCAGATCATCGTCTGGATCTCGACCGCGACGATTCAGTTGCCGATTCAACTGGAGCTCGGGGCCCACGGTTTCTCGGCGCCGCTCGTCGATCGGCTGATCGAAACCAATTGGTGGCTCAGGCGGGTGCCGTACGCGGCCTGTGGGATCGTCTTTCTGTGGATGGCCACCCGAGTCGGTGCGTCGGCTGAAGTCGAGGCGCGGTGACTAGACGGCCTTGCGTTCGTCCGAGGGGGCCTGACCGGCGGCCTGATTTTGGCCGTGTTCGGAGCGGATCCACTCACTGGCCTCTTCGATGTGGCGCCGCATCGCCGCTTCCGCCCGGACCGGATCCCGGGTCCGCAGCGCGTCGAGCAGCAGGACGTGCCGTTCGGCGATCACGTGCAGCGAGCGATGCGTGACCGAGTGGGTGACGCATGTCGTGATCGAGAGGCGGAGCGTCTGCCAGACGTGGTCCAGCATCCGACTGCCGGACGCCTTCACGATGGCGTGGTGAAACGCCCCATCGGTGTCCACCACGGTCCGGTGATCGTCGTTGTTCGCGGCCTCACGCATCACGTCGATGAGATCGGCGAGCTGCGCGAGCGTCGCGTCATCGATCCGGCTGGCGGCCGCAAACGCCGCCACGCCTTCGAGCGCCGCGCGAATGGGATAGATCTCGAGCAGATCCTGGGTCGAGATCTGCCGCACCTGAGTGCCGCGGAACGACGTGCTGGTGACGAAGCCGAACAACTCCAGGTCGCGCAACGCTTCGCGAACCGGGCCCTGGCTCACCCCGAACTGCTGCGCCAGACGGGTCTCGACGAGACGAGCGCCGGGAGCAAGCTTGCCGCCGAGGATGTCCTCGATCAGCCGCTCGCGGATCTCTTCTCGAAATACGCGTCGGCCGAGTGGGCGTGGATTCGGGTCCTCGGTCATTAAAACGCCGTCAGCGATGGTACTGCCGGGCGTCCGAGACCGTCAACAAGTATCGATTATCGGGTGCCGCACAGCCGCCCACGGGACGGCGCCGCGGCGCGCCCAGCGCCGTGCCTCACCTGGCAACGATCGCGATCGCCCGCACCGGCGCGGCGGAGGCCCCGCGCCACTTCACCGGCAGGACACTGACGGTGAACGAGTGGTAGGGCGCCGGAATCTCGTCCAGGTTGCAGAGGTTCTCGAGGTGGTAGTACTCCCGCTCGCGCATCACGCGATGCGCCTCCCAGAACTTGCGCCGCTCGAACATCTTCGCCACAGGCGGGTCGAAGCCGATGGCATCGATGCCCATCACCTTCACGCCCCGGTCCAGGATGCCGTGCACGGACTCCTTGGTCATCCCGGGGTGGTTGGTGAGATAGCACTTGTCGTTCCGGCATCGCGCCGCGTCGGTACGCAGCAGCACGATGTCGAGCGGCTTGATCCGATACCCGTCCAGGCGACGCTCGGCCTCGTCGATGTCCGCCACGCTGATCTCGTCGCCAGCTCCCTTGTGCGTGAGGTCGAGCACGACCCCGTCGCCGTAGCAGTAGTCGAGCGGAATGCCCTCGGCCCGGGGAGCGTCCGGCTTCACGTGGCCCCAGGAGTCGATGTGGGTGCCGATGTGATCGCCGGTGACGATCATGCAGTGGTTCGTGATCTCATCGACACCGTACTGATCGGTCCCGATGCTCTTCGCCATGCCGGCATGATTCTCCATCTCGACGATCACCGGCTTGGTGACGTTCGGGTAGGTCATCATCCCCTGGAAGACCTCCATGCTGAGGTCGATGAGACGTGGACGGTTTCCCATGCTCAGTTCCTCGCGCGGTTCTCGCTCGATCGACTCGGCAGCGCGAACGCGTAGTAGCCCTGCGCCGAGGCCAACCCCGGCCACTGTTCCAGGGCCTGCTCGACGGGCATGTCCGAGTCCGCCGACCCCGAGGCGCAGAACACGACGTACTCGCGTCCACCGGCACTGTAGACGGCCACGAGTCCTTCCGGATTGGCCTTGAGCTGATGGGCCCAGAGTGAGGCGCCGCTCGCCGTGTCGAAGGCGCGCACGGTCCGATCCGCCCACGAGCCGACGAAGATCACCCCTCCGGCTGTGACCGCGGGGCCGTTGCGCCACGCGCGACGGCCGTTGCCGGTGTTGGTGAGGCCGCGGGCGGCGAGCGCCGGGCTCGTCCCGAGAGGCACGCGCCATTTTAGCGTGCCCTGGTTGAGATCGTAGGCGACGATCTCCGCCCACGGCGGCGACAGCGCCGGCAGACCGTTCTCGGCGCGGAACGCCCGCCCGAGCGGTCCCGTGTAGCGTTTCCCTTTGTAGAGCGCGAGCCCTTCGTCGCGCGCCGACAGCGGCTTCGGCGCATCCGGCGCGATCACGATCTCCGGCTCACGCCTGACGGCCGGGGCCGGGGCCGCGACACCCAGATACGCGAGGACGGCCCGGAGCTCCGGCTCGGAGATCAGGTCGCCGTCGAACGCGGGCATTTGGCCTTGCCCCTGGCGCACACGCGTACGGATGCGATCGCCACCGAGGGTTGCGACCGCAATCCAGCCCGTGCGGTCCATCGTCCTGATCCCGCCGGCCTGCGGATCGCCGTGGCAGGAGGAACAGAGCTTGGCGTAGACCTCCCGGCCGCGAGTCGGGTCCGCGACGTTGCCCCTCTCTCGAGCAGGGTCGAACTCGCTGAGCTGATGAATCGTCGGGTGGTGGCCGGTGCGCACGAACAACATGCCGGTCGCCGGGTCGGCCGCGCTCGCGCCCCAGTTGGCGCCGCCGAACTGGCCGGGCAGCATGATGTTCTCCCGCGCCTCCGACGGCGGGGTGAACACGCCGTCGCTGCGCGCCGCGAGAAATCGCTTTTCGACGCTCGCGCGCGACGCGGGATCGAGATGCGGATTGATGTCGTTGACTGTGAAGGTCAGACGTCCGAACGGCTCGGGCCGCGTCGGAAATGGCTGCGTCGGCCAGGCGTGTTCACCAGGCATGTCGCTGGCCGGCACGGGGCGCTCCTCGATCGGCCACAACGGCCGGCCGGTCACACGGTCGAACACGAAAAGCATGCCCGTCTTCGTCGGCTGCGCCACGATGTCGACCATCCGTCCGTTGTGGCGCACGCTCATCAGCTTCGGGGCCGCGGCCAGGTCGTAGTCCCACAGATCGTGGTGGACCATCTGGAAGTGCCAGAGCCGCCGGCCGGTGCGCGCGTCGAGCGCGAGCAGGCAGTTGCCGAAGAGATTGGCGCCCTTCCTGTCGCCGCCGAAGAGGTCATGCGTGGGAGAACCGGTCGGGACGTAGGCGATGCCCCGCTTCTCATCGATCGAAATTTCCCCCCAGCTGTTCGCGCCCCCGGCGTACTTCCAGGCGTCCGCCGGCCACGTCTCGTAGCCGTACTCGCCCGGCCGCGGAATCGTGTGGAACGTCCAGACCAGCTTCCCCGTGAGCACGTCGTAGGCACGGATGTCCCCGGGAGGGGAGAAATAGCCTTCGCCCGTGTTCGAGCCCGTGATGAACAGGTTCTCGAATACGCGGCCGGGCGTCCCGCTCGGGCCACCCGCCACCCGCGGCGAACCGGTCCGCATGACGACGCGCCCCTGGTCACCGAACGTGAGAATCGGCTCGCCGGTCCGTGCGTCGAGCTGCCTCAGCGCACCACCGGCGGCGAGGATCAGACGACGATCCGAGCGGTCGCGGCTCTCCCAGTAGGCGAGGCCGCGATTGCCGGGACTGCCGCCCTCGACCGCCCGGCTCCAGATGGGCGTGCCCGCCTTCGCATCGAGGGCGACGATCGCGTTCGCCGGCCCGAGCACGTACATCACCTCGTCGATCACGATCGGATTGAAGCCGAAGTCTCCGGTGCGATCAGGGACCGGAAAGAACCACGCCGGTTCCAGCGTGCCGACGTTGGTCCGATCGATCTCCGACAGTGACGAGTACTGCATGCTGTCCGACGACCCGCCGTACGCCCGCCACGTGGCGTACGGCGAGGACGCGACCGCCGATCGTGGCGTGGGGCTCTGCTGCCCCAAGACCACGATCGACGTCAGCGCGAGCAGACCGGCGGTACCCACGGAGCGCAGGCTCGACATCAGGACTCTCCCCCGTGGATCGATGGCGTCGTCGCGCGTCCCTCAGAACTGGTAGCGGAGCGACACCTGCATGCGGCGTTCGGTGCGCGCCGTGAGGGCGGTGCCGAAGGCGCGGTCGGTCTGCTCGCCCGCCGCGTTGAACTGCGCCGTGGTATCGATGGTGGCCCACTGCGGATGGTTGAACATGTTGTAGATCTCCCACCGGAGCTGCATCTTGTGGGTGCCGCGGATCGGGAAGTCCTTGAAGACCGACAGGTCGTGGTTGTGGAACCCCGGCAGCAGGACCTTGGCCTCATCGCAGTTGTTGCCAATCTGGCCGCGAGCGGTCGGGCGCTGGAAGACGCTGGTGTCGAACCAGCGCGTCTGCGATCGGTCGCCGGACGACAGGTTGGCGTCTCCGGTCTGGATGAGGCTGCCGCAGGTCTCGCCACCGCCTGAGAAGTTGAAGTTGTCGGTGTAGGTGGCGGTCACGTTCGACCAGGCGCCGGTGGCGAACGAGCTGATGCCGGAGATCTGCCAGTCGTCGATGACCCAGCGCGCCGGCTGCCACTTGATCAACTTCGTCCCGTTCGGGATGTCGACAATGTAGCTGACGACCGCCACGTGCGGCTGGATCGCCAGGGTGCGCTGACGCCGCGAGGGCAGCGGGTTGTTCTGGCTCAGGACCGTTTCCGAACCCTTCGCGTAGGTGTAGCTGCCCGCCAGCTCGAAGCCGCCGGTGAACCGGCGGCTCACCTGAAGCTGCAGCGAATCGTAGCGGCCCCGTCCGGTCGGCCGGCTGATGTTGATGTCGCCGAATCCGAGGATCGGACGCAGGAACACGTCCGGCAGCGCGCCGGGGGTCGGCTTGTTCGGCTGAAGGCCGACCGTGGCCGAATCAGGGACCGTGGCATCCCGATTCTCGGGCAGGAACTGCGCCCCCGCCGGAATCTGGTTGTAGTTCCAGTTCTGGGGGATGTTGCGCGTGGTGTCGCCGACGTACGCCAGGTTGACGACGATGTTGGAGAGCAGCTCGCGCTCGAAGCCCACCTGGTAGCGATACGACACGGGTCGCTTCTGGCCCTCACGCTCGATGCCGCTGACGCTGACCGGGGTGGTCGAGCCCGTGCCGGTGAGGTACGAGTTCATGTCGGTGTAGTTGATGACCCGGTTGAACTCGAACGCGGGCCCGCCCCGGAAGTCCGGCCCGCCGGTGCCGTCGTGGAATGCGCCGACGCCGGCCCGGATGACCGTCTTCGGATTGAGCGCGAACGCCATGCCGAAGCGGGGGTCGAACTGGATGCCGGGCGACTCGATGAACCCGACGCCGCCGTCGACGTAGCCGCCGTCGCGCTCGACGACGATGCCGTTGATCTGGCATGGAGTGTCCGCC
>JANOIR010000329.1:0-20605 GCA_031407765.1 Vicinamibacteraceae bacterium | reverse complement strand
GGGATCGGGCGACGCCGCGGTCGTCCGCGTCCAGCGTCTGGCCATCGCCTCGAAGGACGGCATGTGATGGCGACGAATCGCATACTGCGCGCCGCGCTCGTCCTGGTGTGTCTGGCCACGGCCAGCCTGGCGGCCGCACAGGAGACGATCAACCAGGCGACCATCAGCGGTCGC
The DNA here is from genome assembly GCA_031407765.1 of Vicinamibacteraceae bacterium. Taxonomy (GTDB): domain Bacteria; phylum Acidobacteriota; class Vicinamibacteria; order Vicinamibacterales; family Vicinamibacteraceae; genus JBDSLU01. The sequence goes on along the minus strand of JANOIR010000329.1, from coordinate 20,431 downwards.
GTGCTCGATCCGCACGGCCGTGCCGTGCCGGGCGCGCTCGTGTCCGCGCGCCAGACGGCGACCAACGTCACCGCCGAGGCCACGACCGACGCCGAGGGGCGCTTCCGCTTCGCCTATCTCAGGATCGGGACGTACGAGCTGAGGACGCGCCTGCAGGGCTTCAAGGACCACGCGCGCACGCTCGTGCTGAGCGCCGGGTCCGCGTTCGACGTGCCCATCACCCTCGTCGTCGCCGGCCTCGAGGCCGCGGTCACCGTGGTGGCCGACGCCGCGACTCTCGAAACAGCCCGCAGCCAGATCGTCGGCACCGTCCACCAGGCGGAAGTGCAGAGCCTGCCGATGAACGGCCGCAACTTCCTCGATCTGGCGCTCCTCGTCCCAGGTGTCTCGCCGACCAACACCAACAGCACGCAGCTGTTTGCCGAGACCTCTGCCGTCCCCGGCCAGGGGCTGTCGATCGCCAGCCAGCGCAACCTGTCGAACGGCTTCATCGTCGACGGGCTGTCGGCCGGCGACGACGCCGCCGGCCTGTCCGGCATCACCTTCGGCGTCGACGCCATCGAGCAGTTCCAGGTCGTCACCGGCGGCGCCCAGGCGGAGCTGGGCCGTGCCCTCGGCGGCTACGTCAACGTCGTCACCAAGAGCGGCACCAACGTCAGGCACGGCACCGTCTACGGGTTCTTCCGCGACGACGTCTTCAACGGCCGGAACGCCCTGACGAAGACCAAGCTGCCGATGGATCAGCAGCAGTTCGGCGCCAGCCTGGGCGGCCCGATCGCGCGGAACCGGACCTTCTACTTCGCTAACGTCGAGCGGAAGCTGCTCGATCAGACGGGCGTGTCGACGATCACGCCGGAGAACGTCGCCGCCATCAACACGCGGCTGGGGCAGACCGGCTATCCCGGCCGGCCGGTCGCGACCGGCATCTACCCCAATCCGGTCCACGCGACGAACGTGCTCGGCAAGGTCGATCACCAGACCGGCAGCGATCAGTTGAGCGTCCGCTACGCGCTCTACGGCGTCACGTCGGAGAACGCGCGCGGCGTCGGCGCGCTCAACGCGCCGTCGGGATCGACCGGCCTCGACAACGTCGACCAGTCGCTGGCCATCGGCAACACCTGGACGCTGTCGCCCAACACGGTCAACGAGACGCGGGTCCAGGTGGCGCACGGCGACCTGAAGGCGTTCTCGACCGACCAGACGGGGCCACAGGTCAGCATCGCCGGCGTCGCCACGTTCGGCACGTTCTCGAGCAGCCCGACCCAGCGCGAGAACACGATGGTCCAGATCGTCAACAACGTCTCGCACCGGGCCGGCGCGCACGCGCTGCGCGGCGGCGTCGACTTCCTCTACAACGACGACACGATCACCTTCCTCCGCACGTTCCGGGGCAGCTACACGTTTTCGTCACTGGCCAACTTCCTGACCGGGAACTACAGCGGCTACGCCCAGACGTTCGGGGATCCGGTCATCCGGCAAAAGAACCCGAATCTCGGCCTCTACGCGCAGGACGAGTGGCGGGCCGGTTCGCGGCTGACGCTGAACCTGGGCCTGCGTTACGACCTGCAGTTCCTGGAGACGATCGAGACCGACCGCAACAACGTCTCGCCGCGGGCGGGGTTCGTGTGGACCCCGACCGGCTCACCCGAGCTGGTGTTGCGCGGCGGCGCCGGCCTCTTCTTCGACCGGGTGCCGCTGCGCGCCGTGGCCAACGCGCTGCTCTCGGCCGGCAACTCGACCGACGTGACGCAGTTGCGCCAGCCGCAGGTCACGGGCCTCCTGCCCTCGCAAGCCGGCGCGCCGGTCTTCCCCGCCATCCTGCCCGACCGCCTGCCGTCGACCGCGCGCGTGTCGATCACGACGATGGACAAGGATCTGCAGAACGCCTACTCGACGCAAGCGAACGTCGAAGTGGAGCGCAGCCTCGGCGGCAGCCGGGCCGTCTCGGTCGGCTACCAGTACTTCCGCGGCCGGCATCTGCTGATGTCGATCAACCAGAACGTGCCGACCTGCGTGGCCGCGGGCACCAACAACGGCTGCCGGCCGGTCTCGACCTACATGAACGAGAGCCAGCTGCAGGGCGCCGGGGAGTCGAACTACCACGGCCTGCACCTGACCTACCTGCAGCGGCCGCGGAACTGGTCGTCGGTGCGTGTGACCTACACGCTGTCCAAGTCGATGAACGATCTGGGCGAGGCCTTCTTCAGCTCGCCGACCGATCCCACCAACGTGCTGAACGACTGGGGCCGCTCGGACAACGATCAGCGGCATCGCCTCGTCGTCAGCGCGTCGGTCAACTCGCCGACCGCGCCGGGCGCAACCGCGTGGGAGCGCGTCTGGCACGGCTTCCAGGCCAGCACCATGCTCCAGTACTACTCGTCGCTCCCGCTCAACATCGTGTCGGGCGTGAACAGCCTGCAGGGCACGGCCGGTCGGCCCCTCGCCGACGGATCGATCTCGGCAGCGAACTTCGACGTCCGCGCGGTCGAGTTCATTCCGCGCAACGCAGGCACGGGCAGCGACTTCTTCACGATCGGGCTGCGGGTAAGCCGTTCGTTCCGGCTCCCGGGGGGCACCGAGATTCAAGGCCTGGTCGAAGCGTTCAACCTGACCAACCGGGCCAACGCCATCACGCGCAACACCACGTTCGGACCCGGGTCGTTTCCATCGAGCCCGGTCTCGTCGTTCGATACCGTGACCGCGGTCGGCGACCCGCGGACGCTGCAATTCGGCGTCCGCATGTCGTTCTAAGCGGGGATGCCGCCCGCGGTCGCCAGCTAGAACTGGAAGTAGATGAACTGGGCGCCGCCGTAGGAGCCGAAGAGCAGGATCAGGTAGAACACGGCGCCGTAGACGACGTAGCGCGGGATCAGCGGCAACTTCGGCACGGCCAGCAGATCGTCCTTCCACCATTCGTAGCCGTGCAGCAGCGCCAGCGGCAGCGCGAAGCCGGCCAGCGCCCAGCCCCACGCCGCAACGTCGGCGCTGATCCGCCAGTCGGTGGCAAGCGCCCACGTCATCGTCCGGATCTGCCCGAACGAGCGGGCGCGGAACAGCAGCCAGCCGTAGCAGACCAGATGGATCGTGACGAGCCACGCGCCGACGGCGGCGGCGCGTGTCGTCCGCGTGCGCACGCCGCGCCAGGCCTCGTAGCCGCGATGCGCCACCAGCCACACGCCCTGGTAGGCACCCCACAGCACGAAGGACCACGCCGCACCGTGCCACAGCCCGCCGAGCACCATCGTGACCAGCAGGTTGCGGTTGGTCGCCCAGGTGCCGCCGCGGCTGCCGCCGAGCGGTTTGTAGAGATAGTCGCGCAGCCAGGTCGAGAGGCTGATGTGCCAGTGCCGCCAGAACTCGCGCGGGTTGGTGACCGCGTAGGGGAAGCGGAAGTTGACGTTCAGCTCGATCCCGAAGAGCTGCGACAGGCCGCGCGCCATGTCGGAGTATCCGGCAAAGTCGCCGTAGATCTGCAGCGCGAAGGCGTAGCTGGCGAGCAGCACGTCGCCGCCTGCGGCGCGGAAGTCCGGCGCGAACACGGTGTCGACGAGCGGCGAGAGGTTGTCGGCGATCACGATCTTCTTGAACAGGCCGGTCGCGATCAGCCAGGCCCCGATCGACAGATCCTCGGCCCGCACCGTGCGCGGCGCGGCGAACTGCGGCATCAGCGCCGGCGCCCGCAGGATCGGCCCGGCGACGAGGTGCGGGAAGTAGGCGACGAACAGCGCGTAGTCGACGAGGCGGCGGACCGCCGGCAGGTCGCCGCGATAGACGTCGATGACGTAGGCCATCGCCATGAACGTGTAGAACGAGATCCCGAGCGGCAGGATGATCGCGAGGGCCGGCCGCCCGGTATCGAACCCGATCGAGGTCAGGACCTGCGCCGCCGACTCGACGAAGAAGCCGGCGTACTTGAAGAAGCCGAGGACGGCGAGGTTGAAGACGAGCGCGGCGGCGAGGATCCGCTTCGCTCGGCGGCGATCGGATCGGGCCTCGGGTCGATCGAGGGCCAGGCCGGCGGCGTAGCTGACCAGCGTCGACGCGGCGAGAAGGCCCGCGAAGCGCCAGTCCCACACGGCGTAGAAGTAGTAGCTCGCCGCCAGCAGCCACAGATTCTGCGCGCGGTGCCCCAGGAGGCGGTAGACGACGTAGACGACGGCGAAGAAGCCGACGAAGTGGAGGGAGTTGAAAACCACTGTTGGTTGGCGGCCGCGCGCTCACGCGCGGCCGCGGGCCGCCCCTTGAGCGGGCTGGCTGCTATTCGCCGCGCTGGGCGCGCGGCGGCGCCATCCCGCGGGCGTCACTGGGTTGGCGGCCGCGCTCTCGCGCGCAGCTGCGGGAGCGCCGAGCAGGTTGTCGCGGGCGATGAAGGCGTCGAGCGCTGCCGCCACCGTGTCGTGGCCGGCCGGGGTGAAATGGACAGTCTGCTCGAAGAACTGCCCGGGCGGCGCGGCCTTCAGCAATGGGAGCAGGTCGAGGGTCGGCACGCCGATCGGCGCCAGCGCGGTCGCGAAGCGCTCGGAAGCGCCGTCGACGCGCAACGGGCCGGCGGCGGGATCGACTGCCCCCACCAGCCGGCCGAACTCCGCCGGATCGAGCTGAAAACGCGCCGGCACCAGCACGAATGCCGTTCGCGCGCCGTCCGCGGCCGCCTCGCGAGCCAGCCTGGCGAGCGTCCGGGCCGCGATGGCGAGCCCCTCGGTGACGAAGGCCGGCGGCGTCGCCAGATAGCTCGCCACAGGACGGCTCGGCGCGGCGGTGTCCGCCGTCCGGCCGACCACCTGCTCGACGCGCTGCCGGACGATCTGCAGGACCATGCTGCGCCGCACGATCCGCCGGATCGTCGCCCGCGTCTCCTCGCGCACCGCGAGCGCGCTGCGGCCGCCGTCCAGCCGCCAGGCGCTGTCGAAGGCCTCGACGGCGTCGTTGGCGACGAAGCTGGCGATCAGCACCAGGTCGGCCTCGAACCGCCGCGCGACCGTCCGGTAGAAGAGCAGCTCCTCGACCGGGCCGTATCCCTGGACGCCGGCGTTGATGACGCGGTAGCGGATCCCGGCCGGGGCGCGCGCGTTCAGCCGCGCCTGCAGGCGCTGGCAGAACGTCGCCGCGTGCGGCACCTGCACCGCCAGCACGAGCGAGTCGCCGAGCACGACCACACGCCGCTCGCCCGGCGGCTTCGGCCCGATGTCGGTGTCGCGCACACCCTGCGCGTTGATGGCGATCGCGGTCGAGAACTCGGGCGTGGTGAACGTCACCGCCTCGCCCGGCCGCAGCCGGTAGCCGATGACGTCGTCCGGCATGAAGAGCTGCTGGAAGGCCGGCGCCGCTTCGCTGCCGCCCTGCCAGCGGAGGAACGCTTCGAAGGCGGCGAACTCACCGCCCAGCACCAGCGCGGCCACGAGCAATCGGCGGCCCAGGAGCCGCCAGGGGACGCCCGGCATCGCGAGGTAGCATAGCAGTGCCGGTTTTGCTACCCGATGACCCTTCGCACGATCCTCGCGTTCCTCCTGGTCGCCTGGCTGCCAGGCGCCCTCCTGTTCCGACTGCCTCTGCTCGATCCACGCGGCCGGGCGGCGCTGCCCGCCGAGGAGCGGGCGCTGTGGGCGGTGGTGCTCTCGAGCGGCCTGTCGGTGATGCTCACCCTCGGCCTGGCGGTGTTCGGCTGGTATCGCTTCGAACGGCTGCTGCTGATCGAGGCCGGGCTGGTGGTGGCGCTCGTCGTCCTTTGCCGCGGCCGGCTGCGGCTCGGGCCTGAGGCGCCGCGGCCCGGCCTGGGCGCGCTCGTCCCGGTGGCGATCATCGCCGGCGGCCTGTGGCTCTACGGCGCGCCTGCGGAGTACGTGCTCGGCGGCAAGGATCCGGGCGGGTACGTCAACGAGGGCGTCCAGATCGCGCAACGCGGCGCGCTCCTCGCGCCCGATCCGGTGATCGCCTCGGTGCCCGCCGAGTTCCGTGATCTGGTGCTGCCGCCGCACCACACGTCGAGCTACTACGGCGTGCGCTTCATGGGCTTCTACGTCATCGATCCCGAGGCGGGCACGGTCCTCGGTCAGTTCCCGCACTTCCTGCCGGCATCGATCGCGATCGGCTACGGCCTCGACGGGCTGACCGGCGTTCGCCGCGTCACGCATTTCTGGACGCTCCTCGGCCTGATCAGCGTCTACATCTGCGGCGCGCGCCTCTTCGGCCGGACCGTGGCGGCCGCCGGCACGCTGCTGCTGGCCATCAACCTCATCGAGGTGTGGTTCAGCGGCTACCCCAACGCCGAGGTCGTGGCCCAGACGCTGCTCTTCGCGGCGATGCTGGCCTGGTCGCGGGCGCAGGTCGACGGCCTGGCGTTCTTCGGCGTGGTCGCGGCGTCGCTGCTCGGCATGCTGCTCTTTCTCCGCGTCGACATGGTGATCGCGCTCGGCGGCTTCGTCGGTGCGGCCGCGATCGGGCGGATGGCCGGGCTCGCCCCGGTGGTCGGCTTCTTCCCCGTCCTGGTGGTGTGGCTCGCCGCCGCCGCCCTCTACCTGCTCGGCCTGATGAAGCCCTACATGGCCATCCCGCTGATCTGGATCCAGGCGCTGCCGGCCTGGCAGATGGCGGTGGGCGGGCTGGCGGCGATCGGCGCGCTGTCGCTCGTCTTCGGCGCGGCGCAGCTGGCGATCGTCCGCCGGCTCCTGCCCTGGGTGTGGCGGGTGATGGCCCTTGCTGCCGTCGCGGCGGTGATCTACGCCTACTTCTTCCGCGTCGCCGCGGGTCGGCTGGCCACCCACGACGCCATCGCGCTGCGCAGCTTCGCGTGGTACATGATGCCGCTCGGCCTGGCCGCGGCGGTGGTCGGCTACGTCGCCGCGCTGCGCCGCTTCGCCGCCAGGGACAGCGTGTTCCTGCTGACGTTCTCGCTCTACGCGTCGTTCTTCTTCTACAAGATTCGCATCGTCCCCGAGCACTATTGGATGACGCGGCGCTTCCTGCCGATCATCCTCCCGGGCGCGCTGCTGCTCGCCGCCTACGCCGCCTTCGGCCGCTGGCGCGAGGACGATCGCGGGCGGCCCTTTCAGATCCGCGCCGCCTGCGGCGTCGTCCTCGTCGGCGTGCTCGCCGTGCTGTTCTGGCGGCAATCGGCGCCGCTCCTGGGCCACGTCGAGTACGCCGGCGTGATCCCGCGACTCGAGAAGCTGGCCCGGACCTTCGGCGACAAGGACCTCGTGATCGTCGAGTCGCGCGATGCCTCGGACGTCCACGTGCTGGCGCTGCCGCTGGCCTACATCTACGCCCGCAACGTCCTGCTGCTGCCCAACCGCCGCCCCGACGCCGCCACGATGGAGCGCTTCATCACCTGGGCGCGGCGGCACTACGCCACCGTCTACTTCGTCGGCGGCGGCGGCACCGAGCTGCTGACACGGACGATCGCGGTCGAGCCGGTCGCCACCGAGGTGTTCCAGGTACCCGAGTGGTCGTCGGCGTGGAACGCGCTGCCCGGCGGCGACCGGCGTAAGGAGTTCGACTTCAGCGTCTACCGCTTCATCGACGCCCCGGCGACGCCGAGCGGCGCCGTCGCCCTCGACGTCGGCGTCAGCGACGACGTCAACGTGCTGCGCTTCCACGCCAAGGAGACGCACGCCAACGGCACCACCTTCCGCTGGTCGCGCGACGTGTCCTACATCAACCTGCAGGGCGTGACCGCCGCCGATCGCACGATCACGCTGGTGATGGACGACGGACGCCGGCCGGCTACCGTGCCGCCGGCGTCGGTCGAGGTCTCGATGAACGATCGGGTGATCGGCCGGGTGACGGTCGGTCCCGACTTCAAGCCCTACGCGCTGGCGATTCCGCCGGCGCTGGCGGCGTTGGCCGGCGAGACCGGCACGCCGGTGCGGGTGAAGCTCGTGACCAACACCTGGCGGCCGAGCGAGGTGCTCAAGGTGCCGGATCATCGCGAGCTGGGCGTGATGGTCGATCGCGTGGACATCCACTAGCGTGGCGGAGCTGCAGATCTACGACCCGCGCGAGCGGCAGATCGTCGCCGCGGCCGATCGCCTGCTGGCGCTGGGCGCCGGCGTGATCCGCCTGTGGCCGCGCCGTGCTCCGGTCGTGCCGCCGCGACGCATCCTGCTGCTGCGGCTCGAGCGCATCGGCGATCTGCTGATGTCGGCGGGCGCGATCGAAGCCGTCCGCGCCCACGCGCCCGAGGCGAGCATCGATCTCGTGGTCGGCAGCTGGAACCAGAGCATCGCCGACCGGCTGCGCGGCGTCGATCGCGTCGAGACGCTCGACGCGCCGTGGCTGGCGCGCGGCGCCGCTGCGGCCGGCGTCGGCCGCCTCGTGTCGACGGCGTGGAGCTGGCGCCGGCGCGACTACGATCTGGCGATCAACTTCGAAGGCGACCTGCGCAGTCACGCGCTGCTCGCGCTCGCCGGTGCGCGCCGGCGCGTCGGCTTCGGCATGGCCGGCGGCGGCCCGCTCCTGACCGACGTCGTCGAGCACCGGCCGGACCGCCATACGTCGGACAACGCCGCGGCGCTGGTGGCCGCCGCGTTTCCGGGCGATCCCGGCCCCACGCTGGCGGGCGATTCTGCCGGTCTGGGGGCCGGTCTGGGGGCCGGCCTCGGTGCCGGCCAGGGCTCGGGCTCGGCCTTCCGCCTCGACGTGCCCGACGCGGCGCGCCGCGCCGCCCGCGACCTGGTCGGACCGCACCCGCGCTACATCGTGGTGCACGCCAGCGGCGGGCGCGCGATCAAGCAATGGGATCTCGATCGCTTCGCCGCGGCGACGACGGCGATTGCGCGCGCGCTGGGTGCGGCCGTCGTCCTCAGCGGCAGCTCCGGCGACGCGCCGATCACCGCCCACGTCCGGGCCGCACTGCCGGCCGATCTGCCGGTCGTCGATCTGACCGGCCGCCCGGATCTGCTCGTCCTCGCCGCGGTCCTCGAAGGGGCGCGCCTGGTGCTCACCGGCGACACCGGGCCGATGCACCTCGCCGCGGCGGTGCGGGCGCCCGTGGTGGCGGTCTTCGGCCCATCGATGCCGGTGCGCTACGGGCCGCGCACCACCGCGCACCGCGTCGTCCGCGTCGACCTGTGGTGCGCGCCGTGCAACCAGATCCGCAAGCCGCCGGCGCGCTGCCAGGGCCACACGCCCGACTGCCTGGTCGGCGTCACCGCCGACGCGGTCATCGCCGCCGCGCTGTCGCTCGCCGCCGAGACCGACGCAGACTGGGTCGGCCGCGAGCGCGCGCAGGTGACCGGCTCGTGATCGGCCGCGTCGCGCTCGAGCGCGCCGGCCGCGTCGAGACGATCGACCTCGACGACTACGGCGCCGGCGCCATCGCGGACGAAGCGGCCGGCCGCGCCAACGCCTGGATCAAGAGCCTGCGCCACGTCGACGTCGCCGGCCGCGCGCTGCGCGATCGCTTCCACTACCGCGGCGACTCGCTGTGGTGGTTCGCCGAGCTGTTCCTGCACAAGGAGGGTGTCGTCGACGCCCTGTGGCGGACCGCGCTCACCCTCGACGCCGTCTGCGAGGTCGAAGAGCCGTCGCGGGTCGGCGTCGTCGACGGCGGCCCGGCGCTGCGACACCTCTTGCCGCAGGTCGCCGCGCGGCTCGGCCTCGGGCTGCTGCCGGGAACCGACACCGCCCGCGGCGCCATCGGCGGGCGCGACGCCGCGACCGGGCTCAAGAGCCGCGTCCTCACCTGGGCCGCGGAGGCACGGCGGGTGCTCCCGGCCCGGCGCCCGGCGCTGGCCACCGGCGGCACGCTGGCCTTCGTGCACAGCGCCTTCTGGCGCGACGCGACCGGCGAGGAGGGCTACATCGCGCCTGTGCTCGACGCGCTCGCCGCGACCAGGGCGGCGCCGATCCAGTTGGTGGGAGTCGGGCCGCGCCGCAACTTCCAGGCGCGACGCTGGTGGCATCCGCTGATGCCGGGGTGGCGCCAGCCGCGCGGCGATGGCGCGGTCGTCCCGGTCGAGACGCTGGCCTCGCCGTCGGCGCTCGCCGGATCGCGGGCGGTCTGGCGGGCGCGCCACGAGGTCGCGCGTGCGCTCACCGGCAGCGAGGCGATGCGGGCGGCGACGCGGATCGGCGGCTACGACGCCTGGGACGTGATTGCGCCGGAGCTGCGCGGCATCGCCACACTGCAGTTCCCGTGGTCGGCACGGGCCATGGACGAAGCCAGCGCGGCGATCGAGCGGGCCCGGCCGCGCCTGGTCCTCACCTACGCCGAAGCCGGCGGCTGGGGGCGGGCCATCATGCTCGAGGCGCGCCGGCGCGGCGTCCCCTGCGCCGGCGTCCAGCACGGCTACATCTATCGCCGCTGGCTCAACTACCTGCACGAGCCCGACGAGATGCAGCCGTCGGCGACGATGCCGCTGGATGTCGGCTTCCCCCGGCCGGACCTGACCGTGGTCTTCGACAAGGTCGCGGCGCAGCACCTCGAGATCGCCGGTGCGTTCGCGCGATCGGCGCTCGCCGTCACCGGCAGCCCGGGCCTCGACCGGCTGGCGGCGCGGCTGGCCAGCGTCGACGTGGCCGGGCGGGCGCGGGCGCGCGAGTCCCTCGGCCTCCGTGAGGACGATCGGGCTGCCCTGCTGGTGTCCAAGCGTGCCCAGCTCGGGCGATGGCTCCCGCTGCTGGCGTCGGCGATCGACACGCTGGACGCTGCGTCGTCGCCTGCCACGGGGCACTCCCGCCTGATCGTCAGGCCGCATCCGGCCGAAACGGATGCGGTCTACGCCGACGCCGTCGGCGGCAGCGCGACGACGCGCCTGGCGCCTCCGGCGCTGGATCTGCCGCTGCTGCTGGCCGCCTGCGATCTGGTGGTCACCGTCAACTCGACCGTCGCCATCGACGCCATGGCGCTGGGGATCCCCGCCGTCGCCGTCGGGATGCCCAACAACCTGGCGCCGTTCGTGGTCGCTGGGGGAATCGCCGGGGTCTTCGATCCCTCCGAGCTCGTGCCCGTCCTGACGCGGCTGCTGTGGGACGAGGCCGCCCGCGCCGGGATCATCGCAGCCGGGCTGGCCTCGGCTCGATCGGCGGGGATGCATGCCGACGGCGGCGCTGCGGGCCGTGCCGCCGCCGCCCTCGAAGCCCTCGCGGCGGCGCCGGCTCGAACGTGAGCGACCCCGGCCGCATGGCGGCACATGGCGGATATAATGGCTGTTTGGGCTGCCGGCGGCGGGCTGTCCACTCCTGACCGTATGCGCGTGCTCATCACCGGCGGTGCCGGCTTCGTTGGATCCCACCTCGCCGACGCCCTGCTGGCCGCCGGCCACGAGGTCGCGGCACTCGACAACCTCTCGACCGGCTCGATCGACAACATCGAGCACCTGAAGGTCCATCCCCGGTTCCGCTACACCATCGATTCGGTCCAGAACGAGCCGCTCCTCGCCGAGCACATCGACCGCTGCGACGTCGTCTTCCACCTCGCGGCGGCGGTCGGCGTGAAGAAGATCGTGGAAGAGCCGGTGCACACGATCGAGAACAACGTGCACGGCACCGAAGTCGTGCTGCGCCACGCCAACAAGAAGAAGCGGCTGGTGGTGATCGCCTCGACCTCCGAGGTCTACGGCAAGAGCCTCGACGTGCCGTTCCGCGAGGACGCCGACCTGGTATTGGGGCCGACCTCGAAGCACCGCTGGGCCTATGCCTGCAGCAAGGCGATCGACGAGTTCCTGGCGCTGGCCTACTGGAAGGAAAAGAAGCTGCCGGTCATCGTGATCCGGCTCTTCAACACCGTCGGCCCGCGCCAGACCGGGCAATACGGGATGGTGATCCCGACTTTCGTCCGCCAAGCGCTCGCCGGCCAGCCGATCACGGTGTTCGGCGACGGCACGCAGCGGCGCAGCTTCACCTACGTCGGCGACGTCGTCGACGGGCTGATCCGCCTGATGAACGAGCCGAAGGCGATCGGACAGGTGTTCAACATCGGCACCGGCGGCGAGATTTCGATGCGGGCCCTCGCTGAGAAGGTCAAGGCGATGACCGCCAGCAGCTCCGAGATCGTCACCATCCCCTACGATCAGGCCTACGAGGCCGGCTTCGAGGACATGCCGCGGCGGGTCCCGGACATCACGAAGATCCGCGGGCTGGTCGGCTACGAGCCGAAAGTCCAGCTCGACGAGATCCTGACGCGGGTCATCGACTACATCCGGACCCGGTAACAGCCGACAATCCTCAGTGAGCATGAGCGCTTCGATCAGACGCCGGACCCGGGAGGCCACCGAGGCCGTGCTGCGCAAGCAGGCGAAGGCCGTGCGCAAGGTGCTGCTCGCCGTCGGCGCCGAGGAAGCGCCGAACCTGCCCGAGATCGTCCAGATCGAAAGCACCAACATCTGCAACGCCAAGTGCGTGTTCTGCCCGCGCGACGAGATGCACCGCGACGAGGGCATCATGGACATGGCGCTCTTCCAGAAGATCGCCGACGAGTGCGCCGCGTTGAACATCACGCACATGCGGATGCACAACTACGGCGAGGCGTTCGCCGATCGCCGGCTGGTCGAGAAGGTCCGCTACGCCAAGTCGATCGGCATCCGCGAGGTCGGCCTGATCTCGAACGGCTCGCTGATCACCGAGCATGCGGCGCGGGGCATGGTCGAGGCCGGGCTCGACGCGATCAACATCAGCATGGACGCCGCCGGCAAGGAGGTCTTCGAGTCGACGCGGCTCGGCCTCAACTACGACAAAGTGGTGGCCAACGTCGAGCGCCTGATCCGGATCCGCGACGAGGCCGGCAAGCGGCGGCCGAAGCTGATCCTGTCGTTCGTGCGCCAGAACAACTCGGTCGAAGAACAGGCGTTCATCGCCCACTGGCGGACCAAGGCCGACAAGATCCACGTCACCGACCTGCACAACTGGGCCGGCACCCTGAACCAGGAATCGGACGTCCGCTTCCCCTGCTACCGTCCGTGGCTGACGTTCACCGTCCTCTGGGACGGCCGCGTCTCGTTGTGCTGCGCCGACTTCGACGGCCGCGAAGTCCTGGGCGACCTGCGCACCGACACCATCAGAGACATCTGGAACGGCCCCGCCTACCGTAAGGTGCGGCGTGCCCACCTCGACCACGGCGGCCCCGCCATCTGCCAGTCCTGCGATCTGCCGAAAAAGGATTCGCCGCTCTGGATCAGCAAGCTGGTCTGAACGGGCGCACCCCAGCGCTGCCTTGGCAGCTCTGCCTTGGCTCTCCTCCCTGTGCAGCCACCTCAACCTTGCGAGCTCAATGTTGCTCGGAGCGTGCTCCGAGCACGCTCCAGCCGCCTCAGCCTTGAGGCCGACCGTCTCGCCGTAATACAGTGGGGCGCGCTGGTGGCCGATTAGCTTCGAGTAGCCCTTTTTATCCCGGGTGACACGTCTCCGCTGGGAGTTTCAGAGACCGATGGATGCTTTGCGGTTCACCACTGCCGCCGCTGCGCTGATCTGCCTCAGCTTCGCGGCTCTGCCCACTCCCAGCCACGCCCAAGCCTCGCGCGAAGGCCCGACGTTCGCCGCAAGCGGCGCCTGGCCTGGGATCGGCCAAGTGCGTCGGCCCGACATCGCATACGACCCGGTCAACAACGTGTATCTCGTGGTCTCAGGGCCGCGCACGCACGGCCGGTTCGTCAACGCCGACGGCGTGCCGCTCGGCGTGGACTTCGATCTGTCGACCAGCCCCGCGTACAACCAGACGCCTCGTGTGGCGTACGGGAACGGGATGTTCCTCGTCACCTGGCTCGACGTTCGCAGCGACCCGCGCGGAGGCGCGGGGTGGGTCTACGGCCGGCTCGTCAGCTTCGCCGCGGGCGGCGCGGCGACGATGGTCAGCGGTGACTTCCTCATCGGGGCGGCTGCCCCGTTCGTCGACCCCGAGCGTGGCGCCGCGGTCGCGTTCTCGACGGTCAGCAACCGGTTCCTCGTCGTCTACCATCAGGTCGGCGTCTTGCCCGGGCCGTTCCACGACATTCGCGGTCAGCTCGTGTCGACGACCGGAACGCTGGTGGGCGCGCCGATCAACGTCTCCTACGACAATCACTTCCAGGGCGAGGTCGGGGTCGGCTACAGCCCGGTGAGCAACAAGTTCCTGGTGGCGTATCGCAACTACTACGAGCCAGCAGGCCCGGCTACGGTTCAGACCCGGACCGTCAACGCCACTGACGGCGCCCTCGGGACGGCCGCGGATATCGATGCCTGGAGCAACGTCAATGCGCCGGAGGTCACCTACGACACGAAGGCGGACCGCTTCTACGTGGCGTGGTGGAGGGCCTTGCCCGGCAGCGGCATGTACCTCGGCCGCTCGATCAACCCGGACGGCACCGCTGCGGCAGCGGCCACGGCGCTGATCTCGAACTACGGCGGCTACGACTCGCTGGGCATCGCCTACAACGTCCGCGCGGATACGTACTTCGCGGTGATCCATGGGCGCGCGCAGCCCACGTTCCCGCAGGAGGACATCGGCGCCGAGATTTCGAGCGCTGGCGTGCCGAGCGTCGAGTTCGAAGTCACCTCAACCGCGAATTTGCTCGGCAACTTCAACCCACGGATCGCCGCAAGCACCGCCCTTAACCAGTGGATGATGGTGACATCGACCGGTTTTGCGGTCGCCAGCGGACAGCGCATCAAGACACAGGCCAACGGCGGCGGCCCGCCGCCGCCTCCGCCTCCGCCTCCGCCTCCGCCCCCGGATATCGAGCTGAGCGGCCCGAACGTGCCCAACGGTAGCTGGTTCCTCGCGGAGGGCGCCGAGAGCGGCACGCCCACGGGGTTCCACACGTTCTACCTCGTGACCAACGAGCACGACGAGGCGGTGACGGCGCGCGCATGGTTCGTCGGCGACAGCGCTGGCTCGAACAAGTACCAGGAGTTCACGGTCGCACCGCGCAGCCGCGCCACCGTCGCCCTGTCTGGCGCCGCCGGCAGCGGATCGTTCGGCAGCATCTTCCAGTCGACGACGCCGGGCCGCGACATCTACGTGGCGCGTTCGATCTACTGGGGCCCGAACTTCGAGGGCAGCACCGGCGTCTCGGCGACCAAGAGCCTGTCCACGAGCTGGTACTTCGCCGAGGGCTCGCGCGGCGGCGAGCTGTTCGACAACTTCTTCCTGATCTTCAATCCCCTGCCCGCCGCGACCACCGTCGACGTGACGTTCCTCACCGCGGCCGGCGAGCCCATCACCAAGCAGTACACGGTGGCGGCGGAGAAGCGGTTGACGCTCTACGCCAACCTGATCCCGGAGCTCGCGGGCAAGGACTTCAGCACCACGATCACCTCGTCGACCGGCGTCGTCGCCGAGCGCGCGATGTACTGGAAGCTGATCGGGGGCACCGATCCCTCGTGGATCGGCGGCACCGCCAGCCTGGGCGCAACCGCGCCGCAGACGTCGTGGGTGTTCGCCGAGGGCGCGGCGGCGCCGCGCTTCGAGTCGTTCTACCTGCTCCTCAACCCCAACCAGACGCCAATCACGGTGCGCGCGCGCTTCCTGCCCGAAACCGGGATGCCGACGGTGCGGGACTTCACGGTGGCGCCGCGGTCGCGCTCGACGGTCTATCTCAACGGCGAGCTCGGCAACATCGGCGGCGTCGCCGCGACGTTCACCTCGGACACGCTGCCGTTCCTGACCGAACGATCGATCTTCTGGGGGGCGGGTCGCGTCGAGGGCACCAACGTCGTCGGAGCGTCGACCGCGTCCTCCGAATGGCACTTCCCGGAGGGGGCGTCCGGCGGCGCGTTCGATACCTACCTGCTCCTGGCCAACCCCGGCAGCAACGACGCCACCGTCCGGCTCACGCTCTACGTCGAGGGCGTCGGGCGCTTCACGGTGACGCAGCTGCCACAGACCGTACGCGCCGGCTCGCGCCTGACCATCTACATGAACGACTTCCTGACGGCCGTCGAGACCGCGGAAGGGTTGACCGCCGGCACGCTGCGCGGCAAGTCGTTCAGCACCAAGGTGAACGTGCTCACCGGCGACCCGATCGTCGCCGAAGAGGCAATCTACTGGCAGCGCGACGGCGCCAATTTCTGGCGCGCCGGTTCGGCCTCGTTCGGTATCCCGCAGTAAACGTTCGATGCCGGTCCCCTGCCTTCAGGCATGGGGCCGGCGCCCTTCTCTCTGCCGGCGGCGTGCCCCCGCTGCCGGGCGCACCCCCGTCGGCCTTCCCATACAGCTCTTTCGCCTGCAGCCGATAGACAGGCCGGTCCGCATGCCTGGCTGGACCATATCTTCTGCAGGAGTTAGGGATGGTCTTCTCGCGGTTCACGCTCATCGCCGCGCTCGTCAGTGTCGTTCAACTGACTGCTCCTCAGCAGGTCGCCGCGCAGGCCTCGCGCGAAGGTCCGAGCTTCACCGCCGCCGGACCGTGGGGCACGGTCCGCCTGCCGGACACCGCCTTCGACCCCGCCAACGGCCTCTACCTGACGGTGTCGGGCAACCTCACGCACGCCCGCTTCGTGAACGAGAACGGCGTGGCGTTGGGGCCACAGTTCGACGTCCCGACGGTGCAGTCGCACAACCAGTCGGCGCGCGTGGCCTACAGCCCCGATCTCGGCGGGTTCCTGGTGGTCTGGTACGACACGCGGGTCAATCCCAACGCCTATCAGGTGTGGGGCCGCCTCGTCCGCGCCGGCCCGAACGGTGCGCCGCTCTTCACCGGACCCGACTTCTTCATCAGCGCGCCCGTCGGCGGCGGCAACGCCGAGATCGGCATCGACGTCGGCTACGCCACGGGATCGCGTCGCTTCCTGGTCGCCTACAACCAGATCTCGCCGATTGACATCGCCGCCCAGCTCGTCGACAACACCGGCGGGCTCGTCGGCGGACCGATGCGGCTGACCGCCGACAACCACTCGCAGCGTGAGCCCAGCGTCTCCTACAGCCCCGGCACCGACGCGTTCATGGTCGCCTGGGGCCATTACTACGAACCGGCCGGACCGGGCGCGCTCCACGTCCGCACCGTCGCCGCTTCGACCGGCGCGCTCGGCACCACGCGCGAGGTCGCCACCGGCACGGCCGTCTACGTGCCGCAGGTCGAGTACAACTCGGCGCGCGGCCAGTTCTTCGTCGCCTGGTACACGCAGCCGAACGTCTACGGACGGGCGATGGCCACCGACGGGACGCCCCTCGGCGGCCAGTCGCTGCTGGCCTTCAACTACGCCACCTACGACGGGCTCGGCCTCGCCTACAACTCGGTCTCGGACACCTACTTCGCCGTGTTCCACGGCCGCACCCGCGAGGATGCCGGCGCCCAGATCTCCGCGGCGGGCGTCCCCGACGTCGAGTTCGACGTCACCGCCACTACGGCGCGCAACGGCAACTTCAACCCGCGCATCACGAGTCACCGCAGCCGCCGTGAATGGCTGGTGGTCACCTCGAGCGACTTCAGCCTGGTCACCGGGCAGCGCATCAAGACGGGCGCGGTCACGCCGCCGCCCCCGCCGCCGCCTCCGCCGCCGCCACCACCACCGCCCCCGCCGCCGACGTCGATCGAGCTGACGGGTCCGGGTGTGCCGAACGGCAGCTGGTTCTTCGCCGAAGGCGCCGCGAGCAGCGCGCCCGGCGGGTTCAGCACCTTCTATCTGTTGCAGAACCCGAACCCCGTGCCGGTACTCGTACGCGCGTTCTTCGCGGACCGGGATGGCCGGGTGTATGTGAAAGGCTACACCGCACCCGCGCGCAGCCGGCTGACCCTCAACCTCATCATGGAGATTGGGCCCGGCGCCTTCAGCTCGGTGTTCCAGTGTCAGACGCCGGGCTACGACATCAGCGTCGAGCGATCGATGTACTTCGGGCCCAACTTGGAGGTGAGCACCGGCGAGCGCGCCGCGCGCTCCACCAACACCCAATGGCTGTTCGCCGAGGGCTCGCGCGGCGGCGAGTTGTTCGACAACTTCTACCTGCTGTTCAATCCCAACGAGTCTGGGGCGACGACCGACCTCTATTTCAAGCGCGCCGACGGCGTGACGGTGCACTACAACTACTGGATCGCGCCGCGCCAGCGCCTGACCATCGACGCCGGCCGGATCCCCGAACTGGCCGGGCACGACTTCAGCGTCGTCCTGTTCTCGACAGCTGGCATCGTCGCCGAACGGTCGATGTACTGGCGGCCGCTGGGGACGGCACCGGGAACGCCCTGGGTGGGCGGGCACACCGCGCTCGGCACGGGCGGCGCGAGCCGGGAGTGGTACTTCGCCGAGGGGGCCGCGGCACCGGGGTTCGACACCTTCTACCTGTTCGTGAACCCGTACAACTTCCCGCTCATGCTCAACGCGAACTTCCTGACCGAGAGCTACGGGAACATCGCCCGCAGCTACGTGGTCCCCGCCAATTCGCGATACACCGTCTACCTGAATCGCGAGCTCGGCAACATCGGCGGCTCGGCGGCCCAGTTCTATTCCCATACCCCCTTTGTGGCGGAGCGCTCGATCTACTGGGGCGCGGGCCGCGTTGATGGCACGAGCACGGCCGGCGTAACCAGCCCGTCGAGCTACTGGACGCTGCCGGAGGGCGCGGCCGGAAGCCAGTTCGACACCTTCCTGCTCATGTCCAACCCTTCGGGCACCACGGCGTCTATCGTGGACATGAGCGTCCAGATCGAGGGCTACGGCCAGGTGACGCTGCCGCCGGCGTTGCGCAAGACCATTGCGCCAGCCACACGTCTAACGATCTATATGCCGACGCTGCTACGCGAGCTCGAACAGTCGGAGGGCGTGCCCCCGGGCACCTTCACCAACTCGTCGTTCGCCACCATCGTCGCGGTTCACTCCGGCCCGGCGATCATCGCGGAGCACGCCGTCTACTGGCAGCGCGACGGCAGCAATTACTGGCGCGCCGGCGCGGCCTCGTTCGGCAGTCCGCGCTGAGGACGTGGTGATCGCACGTCCGCGCCGGTTCACGGCCCGCGCGTCAGCGCGGGCGTGCCTCGTTGCCGCTGCGCTTGCAGGATCGACGGTCGCCGCCGATCCCCTGCACGCGCAGTCGCCGAGGCCGGCGACGCGACCCGCTCCCGCCTCTCGCCCTCCGGTTTCCTCCACGTCGACCCCGGCGGATGCGGCCAACCGCGACGCCCGCGCCGCACGTACCGCGCTCGAACGCGGCGACGCCGCCAAGGCGATCGCGCTGGTCGAACCGGTGCTCGCCAAGCAGCCCGGGCATCCGCTCGCGGCCGCCGTCAAGGTGGATGCGCTGCTCGGCCTCGGCGAACGGACGCGTGCGCTCGACGCCTATGACGCCTGGTACGCGGCGGTGAAGTTGGAGGATACGGCGATGATCGCGCGCATCGCCGTCGCCGAGCTCGACGCGCTCCAGGCCGATCCGCTCCTCCAGGTCGACGCGCTCGCCGCCCTCAGCGCGCGTCCGGGCGGCCCCGGCACCGCGGCCCGCGCCAAGCTCACCGAGCTCGCCACGGGGAAGCCCGCGACCGCGCGGGCGTGGCCAGCGACTGTCGCGCTCGCACAGCTCGGCGATCGGACCGCGGCCGGGCGCGCCGCTCAGGCCTATCGCGACTCGGTCGGCAGCGGCCGGGTCACCGCGCTCGAGGCGGTCATCTCCGCCGGCGGGGCGGCCGCCGAACCGATCCTGCGCGACGCGCTCGGCGTGCGCGACGCGATGGTGCAGTCGACCGCCGCGGACGGCGCCGCCACGCTCGGCCTGAAGAGCCTGGTGCCCGCGCTGCAGGAGGTGGCGAAAACCGGCGAGCTGTTCGCCCGCTTCTCGGCGGCGGTGGCACTGGCGCACCTTGGCGCGACCGGCGGCGAGACGCTGCTCGCGGCGGGCGAGACGAGCGCGGCCCTGGACATGCGGCTGCGCGCGGCCGGCGCGCGCAAGGCACGCGGCGATCGCGCCTGGATCGAAGTAGTCCGGCCGCTGCTCACCTCCGACGACGTCGTCGTGCGCTCTCAAGCGGCGGCGATGCTGCGCGACGTCGATGGCCCCGCCTCGCTGAAGGTGCTGCAGGCCGGCACGATGGACCCGAACCCGGCGGTGCGGACGCTGGTCGCCGACGTCGTCACCAAGGATCCCGCGACGCCGGTCGCCGAGCTGCGCCGGCTGCTCCGCGACGGCGTGCCGCGCGTCCGCCTGCTCGCCGCCGCCGCCATCGTTCGCCGCCCGCCCCCGCCACGCTGATATGAGTGGGTTGGGAATCGACTCCGGAGTCGATTCCCACCGCGACACCGGAGTCGTTCGGCTCTACTTGCGGCTCATGAACAGCCGCAGGATGTACCAGAACAGGAGCGCGACCGAGGCGAACAGCTCGAGCGCCGCGCCGACGTGGCGATTCTCGGGGTAGTGGTGGAGCACGTTCGACGTGTCGTAGAGGATCGCCGCGCCGGCGAAGCCGACCATCGCGACCGAGAAGAACACGCCCAGCTCGAAGCCGAAGAGCGCCGCGGCGACGATCAGCACGAGCGCCAGGATGCCGCCCCAGGTGAGCACGCTGCGGAGGAACGAGAAATCCTGCCGGGTGACGAAGAC
>JANOIR010000289.1:0-21949 GCA_031407765.1 Vicinamibacteraceae bacterium | reverse complement strand
CTTCCTCGACTGCGTGAAGTCGCGGCAGCGTCCCAACGCCGACGTGGAGGAAGGCCATCTGTCGGCGGTGATGTGCCACCTCGGCAACCTCTCCACGCGGCTCGGCCGCTCGCTCACGTGGGACCCGGTACGCGAGCAGGTCGTGAACGACGCCGCCGCGAACGCGCTGTTGACCAAGGCCTACCGCAAGCCCTGGACGCTGGAGGGCTTGTGATGCTGCCACGTCGCCTCTTCCTGGAGGCAGCTGGCGGCGCAGCGCTGGCGGCACTCGCCCACCGATCGCCGGAGGCCGCGTCCCCGGCGACGGTCGAGCGGGAGGCGGCCGGTGGTGCCTCCGTCCCCGGCAGCACGCCGCGCTTCTGCATCTTCTCCAAGCACCTGCCGGATCTCGAGTGGGGCGACCTCGCCGCCGCGACGATCGACATGGGCTTCGACGGGATCGATCTCACCGTCCGGCCCAAGGGCCATGTCCTGCCCGAGCGCGTCGCCGAGGACCTGCCGCGCGCCGCCGATGCGATCAAGGCGAAGGGCACGACGATCTCGATGATCTCGACCGAGATCACGTCGGCCGACCAGCCTACGGCCCGTGCGATTTTCGCCGCGGCCGGCAAGGCCGGGATCGGCCTGATCAAGGTCGGCTACTGGAAGTACGCGCTCAAGGACGTTCGGGCGGAGGTGGCGGCGATGGGACGCGACCTGGCGGGTCTGGCCACGCTCGCGAAACAACATGGCGTCACCATCGGCGTGCACAACCACCACGGCAACCTCGGATCGGCGCTCTGGGAGATCGCCCCGCACATCGACCCGCTCGATCCCGGGGCCATCGGCTACTACTTCGATCCGCGGCACGCGTTTGCCGAGGGCGGCGGCGTGGGCTGGAAGGCGGCGACCCTGCTCGTCGCCCCGAGGCTGAAGATGATTGCGGTGAAGGACATGTTCTGGGCGAAGGGCCCCAAGGGTTGGGCCATCCAGAACTGCCCGATGGGTGAAGGCATGCTGGACTGGCCGTGGTTCGCGACGGCAATCACGCGCGCGTCGTTCGCCGGCCCCATCTCCGTGCACCTCGAATACGAGATTCCCGGAACGTCGCCGGAGGAGAAGCGCCGCAACACCATGGCGGCAGCCCGGCGCGATCTCGAGTTCACGACGCGCCAGTTCGCCAGCGCAAGCCAAGCCAAGGCATGACGAGCCGACGCCTCTTTCTGAGTCAGATGGCGGCCGCCTCCGTGGCGGCGGCCTGGCCGACAGGCACAGTGCATTCGCCGATCGCGGAGGCCTGGCCCGGCCTGGGCCAGGCGCCCGCCGTCCGGCGCGCGACGGCCGGCCGCGCCACGGACATCAGGATCGACGAGGTCGAGCTGGCCTACGAAGAGCACCGGTATCGCGTGCCGCTGAAGTTCGGCGGGACGCTGACCGATCGCGTCACGATCCTGAACGTGCGCTGCGCGGTCTCCACGAAGAACGGCAAGCGCGCGCATGGTTTCGGCTCTATGCCGATGGGCAACGTGTGGTCGTGGCCCTCGCGCACGCTGTCCTACGATCAGACGCTGGACGCCATGAAGGCGCTCGCCGTCCGCGTCCGCGACATCACCGCCGCGGACAAGACATACGGGCATCCGATCGACCTGATGTGGACGCTCGAGGCGCCGTTCCTCGACGCCGCGCGGGACATCACCCGGGGCCGCGCGCTGCCCGAGCCGATCCCCAAGCTGTGCACGCTGACCGCGGCCAGCCCGTTCGACGCAGCGGTGCACGACGCCTTCGGCAAGCTGCACGGCGTCAGCTGCTATCAGACCTACGGCCGCGAGTTCATGGCGCACGACATCGGGCACTACCTGGGTGCTGAGTTCGCGGGCGAGTGGCTCTCGCAGTACGTCGAGCCGCGGCCGAAGCCGCGCATGCCGCTCTATCACCTGGTCGGGGCGGTCGATCCGATCGAGGACTCGGACATCGAGCGCCGGCTCAATGACGGCCTGCCCGAGACCCTGCCCGAGTGGATCCGCGCCGACGGCCTCACCCACATCAAGATCAAGTTGAACGGCAGCGACCTCGCGTGGGACGTCGCACGCGTCGCCCGCGTCGATCGCGTGGCGACCGCGGCGCAGGCCGCCCGCGGCGCGAAGACCTGGGTCTACTCCCTCGACTTCAACGAGCGCGCGCCGAACGTCGACTACCTGCTCGACTTCCTCGCCCAGGTCGAGCGGCAGACGCCGGCAGGCTTCGCCCGGATCCAGTACATCGAGCAGCCGACGGCGCGCGACCTGCGGGCGAACCGCGGCAACGTGATGCACAAGGCGGCGAAGATCAAGCCGATCGTGATCGACGAATCGCTGTCGGACTACGAGAGCCTGCTGCTCGCCCGCGAGATGGGCTACTCCGGCGCGGCCCTGAAGGCCTGCAAGGGGCAGACGCAGGCGCTGCTGATGGGCGCCGCGGTCCAGCACCACAAGCTGTTCCTGTGCGTGCAGGACCTGACGTGCCCCGGCGCGTCGCTGGTCCACTCGGCCGGTCTCGCCGCCCACGTGAAGACCGTCGCCGCCATCGAGGCCAACTCGCGGCAGTACGTGCCCGCGGCGAACGCCAGATGGGACAAGCGCTTCCCTGGCTTGTTCGACATCACCGACGGCACCGTCGATACGTCGGCGCTGACCGGACCCGGCCTGAGCCTGCCCGACGGGCCGCTGGCCTGAGCTCACGGTGCGCTCGTTCCTCCACCCTGCGACGAAGCCAACCACATCCCGCCGAGCGCGACGGCGCCGCCTCCCAGTTGCACCGCGCGCAGCGGCTCGCCGAGAAACACCGCTGCCGACAGTACTCCGACGATCGGATCCACATTGGCGAGCACGCCGACCAGACTCGCGTCCAGATCGCGCAGGGCGCGACTATAGACGACGAAGCCCAACGCGGACGCGACAACGCCAAGAAACAGGACGCCCAGCCAGCCGTGTAGCGACGGAGCCGGCCACGCACTGCTCCGTAGCTCCCAGAGAGCGGGAGGCATCATCACGAGCGCGCCGATCACCGTCGTGCACGCAATGACGACGACTTGATCGGCGTCTGCAAGCCTCTTCGCGACGATCGTGTACGCGGCCCACGCGACCACGGCGGCCAACATCCAGACACTGCCAAGGACCGGACGGGGTGACTGTCCCGACGCTTCGCCTCCTGAAATCACGACGGCTACGCCAATCATCGACAAGACGATCCCGGCGATGCGTCGCCGGGGCAACCGCTCCTGAAGCCAGAGCACGGCGGCGACGGCGACCGCTGCAGGCACGAGCGCGAAGACGAGCGCGCCTTGGGAAGCCGATCCGTAGACGAGGGCGAGGTTGAACGCCGAGTGAAACAGCGCGATTCCGATGACCCCCATCATGAGGAGTGAGCCGAGCGGAAGCGGCCGTGGAAGGGTCTTCAGCCCGCCACGTGCCATCGCGATCGGCACGAGGACGATGGCCGCCAAGACGAACCGCAGGGCGCCGAGGACCAGGGGCGGAATCTCCTGCACCGTGGCTTTGGTGACCACGAACGTGCTTCCCCACACAATCATGAGCGCGCTCAGATTGACGAGGGCGACAGTGCGTTTCGACATCCGAACAGATCGTATCGCGTAGCGACTGCGGGGCCAGTCTAAGCTCTTCCGTTGTGTCCAGGGTCTGACGTGCTTCGCGCCCGGCGAACCAAGGACGCGTGCGTGGTGTCCAAGGGCGTGGAGCCACACCATGCGTCATTCGCCTGGATCCATCGCTGCTTCCCTTTTGCTGTCCACGGGACTGTTGTCGACGGCCTCCGCTGACCAGGCGCCCCGCGCCCCGACTCGGAAACCGCCAGCCGTCTCAGCGGCCCCATCGCCCGCGGCACCGCCGCGTCCGGCGACACCTGTGGAGCCGTGGCGCACCTGGGGCGGCCCGCGCGCCAACTTCACCAGCGCCGCCACCGGCCTGGCCGACACGTGGCCCGACAGCGGACCGCCGCGTCTGTGGACCCGCACCCTCGGTGACGGCTACTCGGGCATCTCCGAGGAAGACGGCGTGCTGTACACCGCCTACCGGCGCGGCTCGGATGATGTCGTGATCGCGATGGACGCGGCGTCCGGAAAGACCCGGTGGGAGACGGCCTACCCGGCGCCGTTCCAGAATGCCGGCGGCGAGAAGATCGCGCCCGGCCCCTACGCGATGCCCCAGATCGTCGGCGATCGCGTCGTCATGGCCAGCGGCACCGGCCTGATCCTCTCACTCGACAAGCGCAGCGGGAAGATCGTGTGGCAGCACGATCTCTACAAGGAATACGGCGGCACCCGGCTCGGGTTTGGCTACTCGTGCCACGCCCTGCCCTACAAGGACACGCTGATCGTGCTGGTCGGCGGGAGCGCCGGGCTCCTGTCGTGGATCACCGGCGGCAGCGGAAGCGCCGTGATCGCTTTCACGCAGCGCGACGGCGCCGTCGCCTGGCAGAATCTCTCGTTCGAGAACGCCCACTCCTCGCCGCTCCTCATCACCGTCGACGGCCAGCCGCAGGTCGTCGCCCTGCTGGCCCAGGACGTGATCGGCTTCAGTCCTGTGGATGGCACCGAGCTGTGGCGCCACCCGCATCCGACCAACTACGGTCTGGCGATCAGCACGCCGGTGTGGGGCCCCGACAACATCCTGTTCGTCTCGTCGGCATACGGCAGCGGCAGTCGCGCCCTGGAACTGCACCAGGCCGGCGGCAAGACGACGGTGCGGGAGCTGTGGGCGAATCCCAGGCTGCAGCTCCACTTCGGCAACGCGATCCGCGTCGGCGACCACGTGTACATGTCCGACGCCTACACCGGGCCCGCGATCCTGACGGCGGTGGACGTGAAGACGGGCCGCGCCGCATGGCAGCGGCGTCTGTTCGCCAAGGCGCAACTGCTCCATGCCGATGGCAAGTTGATTCTGCTCGATGAGGAAGGCACGCTGGCGTTGACCATCGCGACGCCGCACGCCCTGGAGGTGCGGTCGACGGTGCCGCTCCTGAAGAAAACGGCCTGGTCCCCGCCGACGCTGGTTGGCACGCGCCTCTACGTGCGCGATCGGACCTCGGTGGTCGCGCTCGATCTGGGCGTCCAGCCGCGGCCCGGCGCCGCCCCTGGCCGCTGATCGCGCATCCACCTTCGAGCTGTTCGATCTCGGGATGGTTGGCCGACTCCAGCCGGGCCTATCGACTGGGGGCCGGAGCAGCCCAGTAGCCTGCCCGCGCGCGGACACTGCCGCCGCCCTTCGCGCGCACGGTCAGCTTGTGCCAGCCGGCGCCGGTCACCCCTGTCGGCGTGAAGCTCACCAGATACCGGTTCCGGAAGCTGTCGAGGATCTCGGCGAAGCGCGCCGCGACGCGATCGAGCGAGGTCTCCTTCACGAACAACCCGCCGGTGGTGTTCGCGAGCCGCTGCAGCAGCCTGCCGTCGCCGCCGATCATCACGACGCAGACGACCGAGCCGGTGCGCTGCGCCGCCTCGGCGACGTCATCCTCGGTGAGGAAACTCGCGGTGTCCTCGCCGTCGCTGAAGAGGATCACGAGCGATCGGCCGGGCGCCGACGTCCCGAGGAGCATCGCCGCGTGGGCGGCGTCGTAGAGCGCCGTGTCGCCGGAGGGCGTCGGGGCGGCAACGAGCGCCCGCAGCTTCGGGGCGTCCGCGGTGAACGCGGTATGGACAAGAATCCGCTCGGCGAACGTGACGAGCGCGGCGGTCTCCGCCGGCCGCAGCGCGTCGATGACCCGCGTGCCGGCGGCGACGAGATGCGTGCGCTCCTTGGGGTCGAGGCTCGCGCTCGTGTCGAGCGCGAGCACCACGCTCACCGGGAGAGCCGTCGAGGCGACGAGCTCCACCTTCTGCCGCACGCCGTTGTCGAGGATCTCGAAATCGTCGGCGGTCAGCCCGGGGACCGGCCGGTTGTCGCGCCGGACGTCGATGTCCACGCGGACGCTGTCCACGCGCGTGGAAAAGGAGGCCTGCTGCGCGAAGAGCGACGAGCCACCGGGTGCCGTCGCCAGGGCGGCGGCCAGCGCGAGCGGAACCGAACAGCCGCAGATCGCGCGGCTCATTTCGCCGACGCCCTCACCGCGCCGATCAGCGTACCGGCGTCCGGCTCGTGCCGCCGGAAGTACCACCACCACGGATCGTCCTCCGGCTCCTGCACGCTGGCGCGCGCGCTCTCCAGCAGGCCGGCGAGGGCCTCCGTGGCGCGGCCCTGCAGCAGGGCGAGGCGGCTCAGCGCGATGCGAGGCGCCTGCGCATCCGGAGAGAGCGCCGCGGCCCGCTCGAACGCCGCACGAGCCTCCGGCAGGCGGCCGAGGCGCTCCTCGCTGCGGCCGAGGACGAGGCGTCCGTAGTACTCGAGGAACGCGGGCAGCGGGGACGCCAGCGCGGGCCGGATCAACGCCGCCGCATCCTCGTGACGGCCCTGTGCGCTGCGCACGTGGGCCAGGCGGATGCGCGCCTCGACGAGCTGTGGATCGAGCTCGATCACGCGGAGCAGATCGTCGGCGGCGAGCTCGAGCTCGATCTCGGGGCGCTCCGGAAACGCCGAGGTTGCCGGCACGGGCCGGCCATCGTTCAGTCGAACGACGCCCACTCCAAGTCGGCGCCAGTCGGTCCGACGCGCGTACTGCTGGATCCTGGGGTCCGCGTAGGCCTGATGGAGGGTGGCGCGGTAGAGCGTCAGTACCGGATCGCCCTTCAGGAGGGTCAGCCCTTCTTGAACATGGGTGAACAGGAGCCCGCAGTCGGCCCACTCCTGGATCAGCGCCCCCGACGCGCGATACCAATTCCGCACGACGCGCAGCCGCGCCAGCCGCTCCCGCTCGATCTGGTCGCGGGTGGGCGGCTCGTTGCCTGGGCCGATGGCAGGCGGAAGCGCGACCAGAAACCCGGCGATCATCCGTCCGATCCGCCAGTGCACCGACAGCCGCCGGCTGCCGACTTGACGCCCGTCTTCCAGCATCATCACCGCCATGCCACGCTCGGACTGGCCGAGCCCGGCGCCGCCCTCGCGTTCGACGATGGCGATGTCCGTATGGAGCACGAGCGCCTTCTCGAGCAGCCGCGGAGCGTCCCGCTCGCCCGCGACCGACGGGATGACGCGGGCGACCTCTTCCGGCGTCCACGATGCGACGGCGACGAGGGACGCGTCCGGGCGACCCGGCTCGTGGGCCCGCACCGCGGTGAACCACGCCCCGGGGCGCCGATCCGCTACGGCGGCAGGTTGCGCCTGTATCGCGGAAGGCAGCCCCACGAAGGCCGCGCATAGTCCGGCGACCAGTGGCAGGCCGAGCCGTCCCCATGCGCCACGAATGGCGCACCTCCAGCGGAGATGCGTCCTCGTCCGATGCTGCGCCGCGTGCATCACCCGTACATGGCCGCTGTCAGGCAGGGCCCAAGTATAGGCCCGACCGCGCCGCGCGCCGCCGCAACCACTGGTGGACCTGCAGATAGAACACCGGGAGCACGAACAGCGTGAAGAGCGTCGAGGTGACCAGACCGCCGATCATGACGATGGCCAGCGGGCGCTCGATCTCCGTGCCGTGCAGCCGGAGCAGCAAGAGCGGCAGCAGACCCAGCGTCGCCGTGCCGGCCGTCATCAGCTTCGGCCGCACCCGGCCGATGCTGGCCTCGCGAACCGCCTCGCCGATCTCACGTCCTTCCTGCTCGAGCCCCCTCGACTGCGTCACCAGCACCAGGCTGTTCTGGACGGCGATGCCGAACAACCCGATCAGGCCGACCAGCGACGACACGTTCCAGGTCTCTCCCGCGATGAGCAGCGCCACGATGCCGCCGACGAAAGCAATCGGCACGGTGACGAGGATGAGGGAGGCTTCGACCGCCGACCCGAGGGCGATGTTCAGGAGGATGAACACGCCGAACAAAGCCGCGGCAATCGCCAGGGTGAGCGCGCGAGAGGCACGCGCCTGGCTCTCGACCCGACCGGCCATGTCGAAGAAGTATCCGCTGGGCAGCTGGAGCTGGGACGCCAGGCGTTCACGGACGTCGGCCGCCGCACTTCCGAGATCCCGACCCGTCACCGACGCTTCGACCGCGATCCGTCTCGTCCCGGATTCCCGTCGGATCGAGGCCGGACCGAAGGTCTGTGTGATCTCCGCCAGCTGCCCCAGCGGAATCTTCGTCCCGTCGTGCCCGTCAATCAGCAGGGTCCTGATGGCCTCCAGGTTGTTGCGCCGGTCATCGCGCAGGCGCACCACCAGATCGAAGCGCCGCTGACCGCTCCACACCTGCGCCCCCTCATGACCGACCAGGCCGACGCTGATCGCCCGAATGACATCGCCTGGGGCCAGGCCGACGCGGGCCGACGCCTGGCGATCCACGGCAATCTGCAGCTGGGGCAGGCCGGTCGACGCTTCGGTACGCAGATCGGCCAACCCGTCGACACCGCGCATGATGCGTTCGGCCTGCTCCGCCACCCGCCCCAGTTCGTCGAGGTCGGGCCCGAACACGCGTACGGAGATGTCGGCCGGCGTCCCGCCGAGGCCCTCATCGATGCGCATGCCCAGCGGCGTCGTGAACAGCACGGCGATGCCCGGAAGCCGCGCCACCCGTGCGCGCATGTCGTCTTCGATCTGCGCGAGGTCGCGGGCGCGATCGGCCTTCAGCGTGACCAGGACGTCCGAGATGGTGTGCGGCATGGGGTCCTCCGTCCGCTCGGCGCGGCCGGTCCTGCGCACGACGTCCTCGACTTCTGCGACCTCTCGCAACATGTCCTCGACCCGGTGGTTCAGCCGATCGACCTCCTCGAGCGACGCCTCGGTGGGCAGGATCGTCTGCAACAGGAACGCCCCCTCGTCGAGTTGGGGCATGAAGTCGTTGCCGACCAGGAGCCCGAGCGCCAGCGCGGGCCCGGCCACCAGCAACGTGAGCAGCGCCACGACGCGCGGATGCCGCAGACAGCGATCCAGGAGCGGCGCGTAGCGACGCTTGATCCAGCGCAGGAGCCACACGTCTTCCTCGGCACCCGGCGCCGGTGGTCTCAAGATGATTCCTGCGGCGATCGGCACGACCGTGACGGCCAGGACCAGTGAGGCGGCCATGGCCGCAATCACGGCGGCGGCCAGCGGCTGGTACATGCGGCCTTCGATCCCGGACATCCCGAACAGCGGCAGGAACACCACGATCACGATGAAGGTCGCAAACGCGATCGGACGCGCGACCTCGACGGCCGCCGCCATGGCACGACGGCGGCGCTCGGCGCTGGTCGCCGCGCCGGCGAGCCGATGCAGGATGTTCTCCACCATGATGATCGCCGCGTCGACCAGCAGGCCGACCGCGATCGCGAGGCCGCCGAGCGTCATCGTGTTCAGTCCGACGCCAAGCGCGTGCAGGAGGAGCCCCGACAGCGCCAGCGACAGCGGGATGGTCAGGGTCACGATGCAGGCGGCGCGCAGGTTCCCGAGCAGGAACACGATCACCAGCACGACGAAGACGCCGCCCACCATGACGGCGCGACTCACGCCACCGAGCGCCGACGTCACCAGCTCGGACTGGTCGTAGACGATGCGCAACTGCACACCTTTCGGCAGACCGCGCCGAAGGTCGTCGACGGCCCGCCGGACGCCGGCGGCCACAGCCACCGTGTCCGACCCGAACTGTTTGGTGATGCGCGCGCTCACGACCTCGCCGGCCAGGCGGTGCGCGACGCCTCGGCGGACCGCCGCCCCTTCGCGGATGTCCGCCACATCGCCCAGCAGCACCGGGACCGTGCCTCGCACGGTGATGACCGTGGCCCGCAGATCCTCGACCGTGCGGACCCGCCCCACCGCGCGGACGGTCCATTCGATGGGGCCCTGCGCGATGACACCGCCCGAGGCGTTGAGGTTGGACTCGTCGACGGCGTGCAACACGGCGTCGAGGCTCACGCGCCTCGCCGCCATCCGCTCCGGATCGAGCTGAACCTGGAACTGTCGCAGATAGCCGCCAAGGCGCTCCACGGCCGCGACACCCGGCACGGCCAGCAAGCGGTTCTTGACGTCGAACTCGGCCAGATCGCGGAGCGTCATCAGATCGGCGGCGCCGGGATCCGCTTCCAGCGTGAACTCGAAGATCTCGTTCAGCCGGCCGCTCAAGCTGGAGATCAGCGGAGGCTCCGTGCCGGCGGGGAGCTGCCCTGCCGCCTGCGCGACGCGCTCCGCGACGAACTGCCGCGAGCGGTAGTAGTCCGCGTGCGGCTCGAACTCCACCGTCACCTGGGCGACCCCGAGCTGCGAGTTCGACCGGATCCGCCGGACATCGGGAAGCCCGGCAAGCTCGACCTCGAGCGGAATGGCGACCGCCGTCTCGAGCTCCTCTGCCCCCATCGCCGCGTTCTGGGCGATGACGTTGAAGATGGGCGCCGACAGGTCGGGGAACACATCGCGGCGGAGGTCCTGCAGCCAGATCGCGCCAATGGCCGACCCCGCCCCGATGAGCAACGACGTGATGAGCGGCGCCTGAAACGACGTGCGAATGATGCGGGCAATCATGGAACCTCAGTGATCGCCGTGTCCCGCATTGGCCTTCTCGGCCTGCGCTTTCAGGAGAAAGGCGCCGTCGACCACGATGGGCTCGCCCGCGCGGACCCCCGAGAGGATCTCCACTTCGGTTCCCAGGTCGCGGCCTCGGCCAATCTTCCGGATCTCGAACCGGTCGGCGGCCTTCGGCACGAAGACGCACCAGCTCTCCCCCACTCGCTGGACCGCCGCCACCGGCACGGCGAGGATGGGCGTCTTGCTGACACCGATGGGCAGCGCGGCGGATGCCGACATCCCCGGTCGCAGCACGCCGTCGCGATTGCGGACGTCGATCCGAACGTCGATGGTGCGCGACTCCGTCGACACCTGGCGGCCGATGAGGGTCACGCGGCCCGGAAAGGTCTGGCCGGGCAACGCCGAGAAGGTGACCCGCGCGGCCGTGCCCGTGTGAATGCGCACGGCGTCCCGCTCGAACGCGTGCACGGTCAGCCACAGCGTGGCCAGGTCTGCGACGCGGAACGCGGGCGTGCTCGGATCGAGCATCTGTCCGAGCATCGCCTTTCGCTCGATCACGGTGCCGCTGACGGGCGACGTCAGGAGGAATGTGGAAGCCCCGCCCTCGCGCTCCGCGTCGCCAGGCTGGCCGAGCCCCAGTGCGTTGAGCGACGCCGTGGCCGCGCGCACGTCGGCCCTCGCCGCCTCGGCGGCCGACTCCGCTTCCTGAACCTCTCGCTGCGGCGCGATCCGCTCGGCTGCGAGATCGCGCTTTCGCTTCAGCGCGCTCTCGGCGAGCGTGGCGTGGGCGACTGCCGTGAGGTAATCCGCTCTCGCCCTGCCGACCTCCCGCGCCTGCAAATCGGCGAGCGCGCGTCCGCGCCGGACCGTGTCACCAACGCCAGCGAACACCCTCAGCACCCGCGCCGCGACGGGCACACCCACTTCGGCATACGAGCGCTCGTCGACCGCCAGCTCGCCGAGCAACGTCACGAGCTCGTCGCCCTGCCGCGACTCCACCGTGGCCGTCCGGACGCGCAGGTCGCGCATCATCCCCGCCTCGATGTGCACTTCGTCGCTGTTGTCGTGCGCATCCTCGGGGGCGTTCGCCTCGGCGTGGGCCTTGGCTTTGGTGTCAGGCGCCGCGGGCTCGGATGGGGTCGAACGGCCGCAGGCCGCCACGCCACCGCACACGGCGAGAACCACGAACGTTCGCAGGCAGGTCATCGCAGCACCGCCGCGGCGTCGTCGACGGCGACGCGCGCCAGAGCGGCCTCCAGAAGGGCGGAGAGATACTCGGCCCGGGTATCCAGCATCTCGCGGCGAATCAGCAGCACGTCGGCCAGGCCGATCTGGCCCACGTCGAAGCTGCGAGCCGTGAGCGTGTCGTTTTCGTCGAGCCCGGGCAGGGCATCGGTTTCAAGGGCTCTCGCTGCGGCCACGCGGCGCGCCTGCACGTCGAGGGCGGTCTGGAGCTGGATGCGGATCCGGGTCCGCGCGGCCTCCAGCTCCGATCGCAGGCGCGCCGCGCGAGCGGATCCAACGGCGCGCAGCTCCTGTCCCCGCGAGAAGAGCGGCAGGGTGACGGTGACGCCGCCCAGCACGATGCGATCGTCGCCTTCCCGCTCGTAGCGGACGCCGACGCCGTACGCCGGCCGGCTGAACGAGCGGCCCAGCGAGACATCCGCTTCGGCTTCGCGCACCGCGGCTTCGAGACGCCGCAGCTCAGGACGCTGTTGCGCCGATTCCAGCAGCGCGGCCGCGGATGGGGGATCCGCCGCGGCGAGCGTGCCCTGAACGCTCACGGGGCCCTCCACGCCGAGCAGCGAGCGCAGAGCGCCGAGTGCCGCTTCGAGCTCGGCCTCACCGGCCCGTCGAGCGGCACGTGCTCTGCCAAGGGACGACCGCGCGACGTTCACCTCGAGCACGGCGATGTCGCCGGCTCGATACCGCCGGTCCGCGGATTGGAAGACACCGTCCGCGAGTGTTTCCGAACTGGCAAGGAGCCGCATCCGCTCCGTGGCATACAGGGCCTGGTAGAAGCGGATCGACGCCTCGCGAAGGACCTCGCGGATCGTCTCGTCGGTCGACGCGGCGGCTTGATCGAGCTGCGCTGTGGCGCCGGCCACGCGGGCAGTCCGACGCCCCGGCGGCTCAAGGCTTTGGGTCGCACCGACCTGCAGGTCAGTCGATCGCCGGCCCGTCGTGTCGCGGCTCCCGACGCTGACATCAACCTCCGGGTTCGACGGCAGACGGAGGGACGCCCCGGCCAACCGACCCCTGGCTTCACCAAGGGCCAGCCGCGCACTCACGATCTGCGGCGCCTGATCACGAGCCCTGGCCAGCACGTCGGCCAAGGTCAAAACGGTCTGGGCGCGCGCAACGTACGGACACAACACAGTCCCCGCAAGCGCGAGCGCAACACGGCCAACACGCATAGCTCCCCCCGAACGCACGAGACGTGCACGAGACGCGCACGAGACACACGTCGGACCGCAACCGCGGTCCTACGGCAGTGGCTTACAGGAGGGCGGGTCGAGGAACGTGGAGGATGTCAGCGGGGGCGATGTCGGGGAGGGCGGCGGACGGCGGCACCCAGTCCACGACGCGGACCGAGGTGACCGCGAACTGCACGGCCACGACGACGTCGAATGGCCGTGCGCAGTGGCATCGCATGCAGGTGGGCGGGCACGCGCCATCGGCGGGCGCGGAGGCCGACTCGGACACGGCGCACGGCTCCGACACCGCGAACTCGATGAGGCCGCTGAGGTTCGCGGTGAGAAGAGCGACGAGCAGAAGCAGCGCCGGCCGCAGCATCCAGTCATCCTTATACCATCGCGGATCCTTGACACGCGCCGGTTTTGGTGGTCAACTCAGTCCGTTTTGAGTCATCAAAAAGAAATATTTGCGTGGCCGAGCGCGGTCGCGGTGACCCTTCTTTTCGCCGCAGCGCCCGCCGTGGCCCAGTCCCCTGCCGGCCAGCCCCCCGCCGCCAAGTCACCCGCAGCCGCCCCCTCTTCCGCGGACGCGGACGACCACCAGCCCGCCACCAGGCTGTCGGGCTACATGGACTTCCACTACAACAAGCCGGAGCTCGCCGACGGCCGGCTCGACTTTCATCGCTTCGTGCTGCTCGTCACGCACGAGTTCTCGCCGCGCATCCGCTTCGTTGGCGAGCTCGAGCTCGAACACGCCCTCGTCGAAGGTCTCGAAGCGGGCGGCGAACTGGAGCTCGAACAGGCCTACATCGACTTCCTGCTCTCGCGCGAATTCAACGTGCGCGCCGGGATGCTGCTGATGCCGGTCGGCATCCTCAACGAGCGCCACGAGCCGCCGGTCTACTACGGCGTCGAGCGGACCTTCGTCGACACCCTGATCGTGCCGACGACGTGGTTCGAGGTCGGCGCCGGCATCCACGGCGAAGTCGGGCGCGGCTGGCGCTATCGCCTGTTCGTGACCTCGCCGCTGAACGCCGTCGAGTTCAGCGCCGACGAAGGGTTGCGCGGTGGTCGCCAGCGCGGGAGCGACACCAACATCGGGCGCGCGGCGCTCACGGGACGCGCCGAGTACGTCGGCCTCCGCGGCCTCACCACCGGCGTCAGCTTCTGGACCGGCAAGTCCGGCTTCGAGCTGCGCCCGCGCCTCGACGTCCCGGTCAGCCTGGTCGAAGCCGATGCGCGCTACAGCCGCGATCGCCTCGAGCTGCGCGGACAGTTCGCCTACGTCACCATCGGCAACGCCGCCGAGCTGAACGACGTCATCACGCGGACCACCGGAGTCAATCCCCACATCGCCCGGGCCCTTCGCGGCGCCTACGCCGAGACGAGCTACCGCGTCATCGAAGGCCAGCGCTGGGGCGACGTCGGCATCTTCGCGCGCTACGAGAACTTCGACACCCAGTTCCGCATGCCGGCCGGCGCCGTACCGCTCCCGGCGTTCGATCGAGACGCCTGGGTCGTCGGCGCGACCTACTGGCCGGAGCCGGACATCGCGGTGAAGATCGACTACGTGATCCAGGGCGACCAGAGCGCCGTCGTCAAGGCGCCAAACGCGTTCAATGTCGGGTTGGGATGGTGGTTCTGATGTCGCGGCTGCTGGCGTGGAGCGTGGTGATCGTGGTGGCGATTGGCGCGGCGGCGTCCGCCGTGCGGGCACGGCCGGCGGGGATCTTCGTCGGCGCCGAGGGCGAACAGGTCGTCGAAGTGACCGCAGAGCGATTCAGCTTCCAGCCGTCGGAGATACGCACGACGGTCGGCACGACACTGAAGGTGGTGCTGAAGAGCGACGACACCACGCACGGGTTCCGCATCAAGGGCGAAGGGATCAATCTGCAGATCCCGAAGCGTGGCCGGGGCACGATCACTGCGACGTTCACGCCCGCGACGGCTGGTCGCTACACGTTCGAATGCTCGCGGATCTGCGGCGCCGGCCACGGCTTCATGAAGGGCACCATCGTTGTCGCCGAGAGCGCGGCGGCGAAATGAGCATCGCCCCTCGCCCGCTCATGCTCCTCGCCGCCTGCCTCTTCGCGGCGACCGCCGTCGTCGTCACCCAGACCCGCCAGACGCAGCCCGGGGATCCGCTGCCCGGCGTGACCGCGGCGGAGTTCGAGGAGTTCCGCCTCGGCCTGGATGACTTTCTCGAGGTCGAAACCGCCGAGGAGGGCCTGGGGCCCGCCTTCAACGGCACGAGCTGCGCCGCCTGCCACTCGATCCCCGCCGTCGGCGGCATGAGCCCGATCGCCGAGGTGCGCGCCGGCCGCCGCCCCTCCCCCGGCGTGTTCGAGTCGTTCGACGCCTCTGGCGAGTCGCTCATGCACCTGTTCTCGCTGCCGGGACACGGCTGCCAGCCGGTGATTCCCGCCGACGCCACGCTGATCGTGCGTCGGGTACCGATTCCCCTCTTCGGCGCCGGCCTGGTCGAGGCCATTCCCGACGCGACGATCCTGGCCCTCGCCGATCCCGACGACCGCAACGCTGACGGCGTGAGCGGCCGGGCCGCCATTGTGGAGGATCGCGGTACCGGCGACCGCCGCGTCGGCCGCTTCGGCTGGAAGGCGCAGCACGCGACCCTGCTCGCCTTCAGCGCCGATGCCTACCGCAACGAGATGGGGATCACGAACGACCTGTTCCGCGACGAGCTCGCCCTGGGCATCGACGCGGCGCGGATGCGCGTCTGCGATCCGATCCCCGAGCCCGAGGACATCCCGGATCCCTTGACGCGCCGGCGCGGCATCGACAACTTCGCCAGCTTCATGCGCCTGCTGGCGCCGGTCGAACGGGGCCCCGCCGACGACGTCACGCGCGAGGGCGAGCGAGTCTTTGCCGCAATCGGCTGCACCGCCTGCCACACGCCCACGCTCGCGACGGGCTCGCAGCGCAACCCGCTCTTCGATCGCCGCAGCGTCGCGCTCTTCTCGGATCTGCTGCTGCACGACGTCGGCACCGGCGACGGGATCCGGCAGGGTGCGGGCGAACCGGACGAGATCCGCACGCCGGCGCTTTGGGGCGTCCGCCACCGTCGCCCCCTGCTGCACGACGGATCCGCCGCAACGATCGCCGATGCGATCCTGCGCCACGCCGGTGAAGCCGCACGCGCCCGCGCCGGTTTCGAGCGCCTGGCGGACGATGAACGGGCCGCGCTGCTGCGGTTCCTCAATTCGCTGTAGAGGAACCGCGCCCTCTCACACGCTCGGCGCGGTGGGGGCGTCCAGGATCGCGCGGACGCGCTCGAGCAATACCGGACCCGCGAACGGTTTCTGGATCAGCGCGAGTCCCGGCTCCAGCGCCCCGTTCTGAACCAGCGCGTCGGCATTTCCCGACATGTACAGCACCCGGACGTCGCGGTATCGCTCGTGGCAGATCCTGGCGACCTCCCGGCCCCCCATCACCGGCATGGCGAGGTCGGTCAGCAACATGTCGAACGCCCCGCTATGACCGGAGAGAATCTCGACGGCCTCCGTCGAGCTCGCCGCCACCGTCACGGTGTAGCCCCGCTCGCGCAGCACCCGCTGGACCAACTCACGAACTGCCTCCTCGTCTTCGACGAGCAGGATGGCCTCCGACCCCTGCCGGCCGTCTCCCGCGGTTGCCGGGAGCGCCCCCTCGGCCGCGTCATCCGTCGCCGGCAGATAGATTCGGAACGTCGACCCTCGACCTGGCTCGCTCTCCACCACGACGAACCCGTGGCTCTGCTTCAGCGCGCCGTAGACGGTGGAGAGTCCGAGGCCGGTCCCCTTGCCGTGCGGCTTGGTCGTGAAGAACGGCTCGAACGCCCGCGCCTTGACGGCATCGTCCATCCCCGTGCCGGTATCCGACACGGCGATCATCACGTGCTGCCCCAGTCGCGAACCGGCGTGCGACCGCACGAAGGCGTCATCGAGGACGACATCGGCGGTTTCAATCACCAATCGGCCGCCGGACGGCATCGCGTCGCGCGCGTTCACCGCCAGGTTCATGACGCACTGCTCAATTTGGGCGTCGTCGGCGACGACCCCCTTCACACCCGGCGCGAGCCGGACCACCATCTCGATGTCGTCCCCGATCAACCGCGCCAACAGGCCATGCGTGGTCGTCACCAGCGCGTTCACGTCGATCACGCGCCGTTCGACGATGGTGCGCCGGCTGAACGTGAGCAGCTGTTTCGTCAGGGTCGCCGCCGTTTCGCCGGCCTTCGCGATCTCTCCGACGTCACTCAGCGCCGCCGCCGAGAGGTCGGAGCGAGACGACAGGATCTCGGCGTAGCCGATGATGACCGTAAGAAGATTGTTGAAATCGTGCGCCACGCCCCCGGCGAGCTGGCCGATCGCCTCCATCTTCTGCGAGTGGCGATGTTGCGTCTCCAGCACGTGCTTCTCGGTCACGTCGATGATCTGCGCGACGCGCAACGGATTGCGTGGCTCGTGCATGTCCAGGCGCTCGACCGATACGCAGACCTCGAGCAGCTTGCCCGATCGCGACACCAGGCGCGCGGCTTTGTCTCGAACCAAGTCGGCGCCCAACAGCGTGAACTCGGCGTTTCCATCCGCCCACAAGCCCAGGTCGTTGCTGGAACGGCCCAGGACCTCGTCTCGCGGGTGGCCGGTCAGCCGCTCGAATTGTGTGTTCGCTTCCGTGATGCGCCCATCGCTGCAGTCGTAGATGAACATCGCCGTTGGGCTGTTGGCGAAGATCGCCGAGAATCTGTCCCGCGCCTCCGCCACACGGCGTTCGGCGATCCTGCGCTCCGTCACGTCGTGCAGGATGGTCAGGTGCTGGCCCGGCAGAATGTTGGGCGTCGTGCTCAGCTCCACGTCCCGCAGCGCGCCGTCGGCTCTACGCAGCTGATAGCCCGCCGCAAACGACGGGACGCCGTCCTTCACCAGCGCGTCCTCTGACGTCTCCATCAGGGCCAGCGCCGCAGGGTTGGCGGCGATGTACCGCGCGTCGTCGCCCGCAATCACCATCCCATCCACCGCCGCCTCGAATACGGCGCGGAACTGACGGGCGGCAGCCCCCGCGGCGTCCTCGGCGCTCCGGCGCCTGCTCACGTCGCGATAGTTGCAGACCACTGCGCGGACGGCTGCCTGGTGCAGTCGACCGACCGTCGAACATTCGAGGACACGCCAGCTGCCGTCCTTGTGACGAGCCCTGAGCTCGGTCTCCCGCACCACGCCAGGATGGGCCACAGCCCAAGTGAAAGCCGCGAGATGCGCCTCCAGGGCCTCAGCGCTCAGGAAGCTGTCGAACGACCGCCCCTGCATCTCGGACGGGGTGTAGCCAAGGATGCTGATGACGGCGGGGCTCTGAAGCACGATGTGCCGCGCGCTGTCGAAGAGCATGAGCCCTTCCGTACTGTTGTCGACGATGGCGCGAAAGCGCTCTTCGCTGTTGTCCAGGGCGTCCGCCGCACGCCGCCGGCCCATCGCATATCGGAGCGATCGGTCCAGCAGCGGACCCGTCACGTCGCTCTTCTCCAGGTAGTCCGCCGCGCCAGCGGCCAGGGCGGCCGCCTCGACCCCGCGGTCCCCCTGGCCTGTCAGCAGGATCATCGGCACCGCTGAACGGGTCGCGGCCAGATCGGCGATGAGATCCAGCCCGTTCTGGCTGCCGAGTCGATAGTCGACGAGCGCCGCATCGAGCGTCGACTCCTTCAACAGGCGCACGCCGTTCGCGTAGGTCGGCGTCCAATCGAGCGTGTACTCCCCGGGCGCGAACATCCGGAGCAGCTCCTCGGTCAGGATGTACTCGTCCTCGTCGTCATCGATGAGGAGCACGCGCGCCGGAGTGCGACTGCCGCTCATGTCGGGAGCTCGACGATCTCGAACCAGTACAGACCGACACCCTTCATCACCCGGACCAGACCGTCGTAGGACACCGGCTTGGTGATGTAGGAGCTCACCCCCAGCTGGTAGCTGCGGAAGATGTCCTCCTCGGCGTTGGACGTCGTCAGAACAGTGAGCGGAATGTGCCGGAGCGCGGGGTCGTTCTTGATCGCGGCAATGGCCGTCCGTCCGTCCATTCGCGGCATGTTGAGGTCGACGAGCACGATGCCGGGCGTGGGCGACACGGCCGGATCGCTGAACTTGCCCCGCCGGTGCAGGTAGTCGAGCAGCTCTTGACCGTCCTCCACGAAGCGCACCATCGTGTTGGCGAACTGGCTTTCCGACAGCGCGTCGCGCGCCAGCAAGCGATCGTCCGGGTCGTCGTCGGCGATGAGAATCGTCGAGTGGCGTGCCGCTCTCATAGAACGTCCTCGAGCTGACACTCAGGCAGGCGCATCACGAACGATGCGCCCAGGTCCGGAGCGCCGCGGGCTTCGATGGATCCGTGATGCCGTTCGACGATGCGGCGGCACACCGCGAGCCCGATGCCAGACCCGTCGAACTGACGCCCGTGCAGCCGCCGGAACATCGTGAACACACCGTCGGCCTGCAGCTGTTCGAACCCCAGGCCGTTGTCGGTCACGGTGATCGTCCACGGGTCGTCGGCGCCAGACCGCTCGGCTCGGACAGTCACCTCGAGGGCCACCTCCGGGCGCCTGAATTTGCAAGCATTCGACAGCAGGTTCTGGAACAGCTGCCGCATCTGAGCCGGGTCGGCCTCGATCGTGGGCAGCGGCCCGACATCCATCGTGGCGTCAGGCGGGACATTGACGTTCTCCATCGCTCCCCTCACCGCCACATCCAGCGCGATCGTCTCCACGTGCGTGGCCCCGGTCGAGAGCCGCGCGCATTCGTGCGCATCATCGATCAGTCGGCGCATGCGCCCGGACGCATCGAGCATGCGGGTCAGGTAGTCGGCTGCCACATCGTCCAGGGACGACCCAGCCCGTGCTTGCAGGCGCTCGCCAAAGGCGAGGATCTTTCGAAGCGGCTCCTGCAGGTCGTGGGAGGCGACGGACGCGAACTCCTGCAGCTCCCTGTTGCTACGCTCGAGCTCGAGCCGCGCCCGCTTCATCAGCCACTCCGTCTTCCGGGCGTCGGTGATGTCGTGGAGCCCCAGGAGAATGAGACGATCCACGTCCTGATCGTCGCCGACGAGCTCGCGCGCATCCACCAGCAGGGTGGCACGCTCGCCGTTCCCGAACTCCCCCGTAAGCTCGAAACCCTCCATCTCATGCTGTATCGGCAGGAGCTGTTCCAGCAGCAGATGGACAGGCGCCGTGTCCCACTCCCCGTGACCAGCCGCGAACAGCAATCCGCCAATCGTGTCACTGGGATCGAGGCGAAACCGCGTCCAGAAGGCCGGGTTCGCGGCTACGACATGAAACCGTCCATCCATCACCAGGAACGGCTGTCGAGTCGTCTCGAAGACTTTGGTCGCACTCGCGAGCATGGAGGGCATCGCTTCCGAGGGTCCTGTTACAGACGCGCGACATCCGCCGAAGACTCGGTCGAGCTACAGGCGGCACGCGCGTCGAGGAGAGCAACCCATCGTGGGTCAGGAACGGTCAACGTAGAGATCGGTAGCGACGGCCACAGCTTGGGGGTGAGCGCCCTGGGGGGACCCGCGAGGTGGGGGCTTGCCGTCGGTCGATGGACGGTCGCCGATTCAGACCAGGTCGCGCATCGCGATCAGGCTGCGATGAACCAGAAAACCCGTGTTCCCGGCAATGCCCACGCTGTTCGTCTGCAGCGCCTCGAAGCCGGTGATCGCCGTGAAGAGCAGGTTTCGCAGCTCGAGCGACTGACCAGCCGCGTCGTCCTGGTCCGTGAGTTGGGCCTGCCGAGAAAATTCGGACACCGCATCGGCGATGGCATCGTCGAGGCACCGATTCAGTTGGCGAAAGTCGGCGGTGGTCACGGGGACTTTCAACTCCAGCGCCAGCTCCGTGATCGACTGGCAGACATCGCCGTAGTCGTGCACCACCTGCCCGATGGTGAGACCCCGCCGGAACAGCGCCCCTCCGTGCTCGGTCGCCGTGGACTTGATCGCACCGGTATGCGGCAGGGCGTCCCTCAAGTGATCGGCCATCTGGTCGAGAAAGATCGGAACGCCGGCCTCGAGGTCATCCGCTTTGGCGACCGGACCCGACCGTTCGGTCACTTTCGCCCTGCAACGTTCGATCAGCTCGTTGCGATTGGCCACGATGAACACGTCGAGAGGTGTCGCCGACATACTGCGCCATCGTAGCGGGGGCGGAACCGCGCCGCTGTTCAGAATTGGGCAGATCGAATGCGTGCCACTGGATTAGTCAACAGTCGCGCCAGGTCGCACACCTCTACAATGGCCGGCATGGAACGAATGCGTGCGCCGCTATTTCTGGCGGCAGCGGCCGTCCTTGCAGCTGAGGCGGCCCAACCACAACGGTTCGACGTGCTGATTCGCAACGCGCGCGTCATGGACGGCTCGGGCAACCCGTGGTTCCGCGCGGACATCGGGATCAGCGGCGATCGCATCGCTGCCGTCGGCCGGCTGGACGGCGCGGCGGCGGCACGCGTCATCGACGCGCGCGACCGCGTCGTGGCGCCGGGGTTCATCGATGTCCACTCGCACGCGCTCGACGGACTTCTGCTTCCGGAGCTGCACCAGGGACGACCGCTCATCGCGCAAGGCGTGACGACGCTGGTCGCGAATCCCGACGGCGGCGGCCCCGTCGATCTGGCCGCGCAACGGGCCGCGATCGAAGCCGCGCGTCCCGGGCCGAATGTCGCGCTGCTGATCGGTCATGGGTCGGTCCGCCGGGCCGTGCTGGCCGAGGCGCGTCGCGAGCCAACCGTCGCAGAGCTCGAGACGATGAAAGAGCTCGTCCGCCGTGCCATGAAGGAAGGCGCGTTCGGGCTGTCGTCCGGTTTGTTCTACGTGCCCGGCTCCTTCGCGAAGACCGACGAGGTGATCGAGCTCGCGAAGATCGCGGCCACGTCCGGCGGGGTTTACAGCAGCCACATTCGCGACGAAGGGAACTACGGCGCCGGCGTCCGCGCCTCGGTGCAGGAGGTCATTCGCATCGCTGAAGAAGCGCACACCGCCGGCATCGTCAGCCACATGAAGGCGCTCGGAAA
>JANOIR010000313.1:0-1801 GCA_031407765.1 Vicinamibacteraceae bacterium | reverse complement strand
GTCTTCGTCGCCGCCTGGGCCCTGCCTTCAGCGATGTGGGAGTACCAGATGGCCGCGCTCGTCGATCAGGGCGTCCGCTGCGTCGCCTACGACCGCCGCGGCCACGGACACTCCAGCCAGCCGGGCCGCGGCTACGACTACGACACGCTGGCCGACGACCTCGCTGCCCTGCTCGATGCCCTCGACCTGCGCGGGGTCACATTGGTCGGCATGTCGATGGCCGGCGGCGAGGTCACTCGCTACCTGACACGGCACGGCAGCGCGCGGATCGCGCGCGTAGCTTACGTCGCGACCGCGGCGACGCCGTATCGCACGCGCGCGGCCGACAACCCGGACGGGATCCCATCCGAGGCGCTCGAGGCCTTCATCGGCCAGCAGCTTCAGCGCGACTACCCGCAGTGGATCGAGGACAACCGTGCCCCGTTCTTCCTGCCCGACACGCCACGGCCGATCCAGGAATGGGTGCGTGGGCTGATGCTCGGCCACTCGCTCAAGGCGTTGGTCGACTGCACCCGCAGCATGGCAACCACCGACTTCCGGGCCGAACTGCCCCTGATCCGCGTGCCCACGCTGGTCATCCACGGCACCCGGGATGCGTCGGCACCGATCGAAGCGACCGGGCGTCCGACCGCCGCGCTGATCCCCGGCGCGCGACTGCAGATCTACGAGGGCGCGCCACACGGACTGTTCGTGACGCACCAGGCGCGGCTGACCGACGACCTGCTGGCCTTTGCGCGCTCGTGACGGAGACGTACCATGGGAGCGATGAGCACGCTGACCCCGGCGGACGCAGCCCGACCCGCCAGCGCCGTCGGTCGCCTGCTGCGCGAGTGGCGGGGCGCGCGGGGCACCAGTCAGCTCGACCTGGCACTGCGCGCTGGCTTCTCGGCCCGCCACGTCAGCTTCATCGAGACCGGCCGCTCCCAGCCGAGCCGCGAGGCCCTGCTGGTGCTGGCCGACGCCCTCGACGTACCGCTC
Source organism: Vicinamibacteraceae bacterium (assembly GCA_031407765.1). GTDB lineage: Bacteria > Acidobacteriota > Vicinamibacteria > Vicinamibacterales > Vicinamibacteraceae > JBDSLU01. The sequence goes on along the minus strand of JANOIR010000313.1, from coordinate 823 downwards.
CGCGATCGCAACCATCTGCTCGAGGCCGCCGGCTACGCCGACGTGTACCGCGAGACCCCGCTCGCCGCCGACGAAATGGCGCCCATCCGCGGCATGCTGCGCTTCATCCTCGATCGACATGCGCCCTACGCGGCGATCGTGCTCGACCGCTACTCGACGTGCGTGATGGGCAACGCCGCGGCGGATCGCCTGGTCGCGGTGCTCGCCGATCCGTCGCTCGTCACCGAGCACGCCAACCACCTGCGGCTGGCGTTCCACCCGCTCGGAGCGCGGCGGTTCATCGTGAACTGGGAGGAGGTCGGCCGGCACCTGCTGGCGCGAGCCGAGCGCGAACTGGCGGGGCCCGACGATCGCGAGGCGGCGGCGCTGCTCGCCGAGCTGCGCGGCTACTTCGGTCCGCTGCCCCGCACGCCGGCCTCGCTCGCCGGCGACGTGCTCCTACCGATCCACATCCGCCGCGGCAATCTCGAGCTGCGCCTGTTCAGCACCATCATGACGCTCGGGACGCCGCGCGACGTCACGCTGCAGGAGCTGCGAATCGAGACGTTCTTCCCGGCGGACGCCGCCTCCGAAGCAGCCTGGCGATCTATCGCCGATTCGGCGGGCCCAGCACCGGCGTGGTGAGCTTCACGCGAATCAGGTAGCCGTCGTGGTTCGGGTGGACGCGGTCGGCCACCCAGATGTCCTCCCGCGGCTTGCCTTCTTTGGTCAGCATCGCATCCCACAGGTCGATGAAGGACAGGCCCTTCTCGGTGGCGATCCACGACTTGACCAGGGCGTTGGCGGCCTTGCGCTGCGGCGCTTCGTCCCAGCGGCCGGGCCC
>JANOIR010000285.1:0-20570 GCA_031407765.1 Vicinamibacteraceae bacterium | reverse complement strand
CGCGCTCGTCCGGCAGCCGACGCCGGATCGGCTGCCGCGCCACGACGGCCTCGGCCGCCGCCTGCGCCGCGGCGCCGTTGTCCTTCGAGGTGTTCAGCGGCTGCGTCCGCTTGCTGCCGTCGCGGTAGATCGAGACGGCCTTGGCGCCCAGGCGCCACGACTCGACGTAGGCCTCCTGGATGTCCTCGACGGTGGCGTCCTTGGGCACGTTGACGGTCTTGCTGATCGCGCCCGAGAGGAACGGCTGCACGGCGCCCATCATCTTGATGTGGCCCATGTACTGGATCGAGCGCTGGCCGTTGAACGGCTTGAAGGCGCAGTCGAACACCGGCAGGTGCGACGGCTTGAGGTGCGGCGCCCCTTCGATCGTCTCGTGCTGGTCGATGTACTCGATGATCTCGGTGATCTCCGCCGCCGAGTAACCGAGGCGGGTCAGCGCCGCCGGGACCGTCTGGTTGACGATCTTCATCATCCCGCCGCCGACCAGCTTCTTGTACTTGACGAGCGCGATGTCCGGCTCGACGCCGGTGGTGTCGCAGTCCATCATGAAGCCGATGGTGCCGGTCGGGGCCAGCACGGTGGCCTGGCCGTTGCGGTAGCCGTGCTGCTCGCCGAGCTCGACGCACTCGTCCCACACGCCGCGGGCCGCCTCGAACATGTCCTTCGGCACCGAGGTGCGATCGATGCCCTTGAGCGCGGCGCGGTGCTTGCGCATCACGCGCAGCATCGGCTCGCGGTTCATCTCGAAGCCGGCGAACGGACCGCCGTGATCGCGGGCGACGCGGGCCGACTGGGCGTAGGCCTCGCCGTGCATGATCGCGGTGATGGTCGCGGCGTAGTCGCGGCCGTTGTCGCTGTCGTAGGGCAGCCCGCGCGACATCAGCAGCGCGCCGAGGTTGGCGTAGCCGAGGCCGAGCGGACGGTAGGCGTGGCTGTTGCGCTCGATCGAACGCGTCGGATAACTGGCGTTGTCGACCAGGATCTCCTGCGCGGTGATCAGGTTGCGGCAGGCGGCGCCGAACTTGGCCGCTTCGAACTCGCCCTGATCGTCGACGAACTTCATCAGGTTGATCGACGCCAGGTTGCACGCCGAATCATCGAGGAACATGTACTCCGAGCACGGGTTGGACGCATTGATGCGCGCCGTGTTCGGGCAGGTGTGCCAGTCGTTGGTGGTCGTGTCGAACTGCATGCCCGGGTCGCCGCAGATATGCGTCGCCTCGGCGATCGAGTGCATCAGGTCGCGCGCCTTGTAGGTGTCCATCACCTCGCCCGACGTGATCGAGCGCGTCTGCCACGGCTTGTCGTCGAGCACCGCGCGCATGAACTCGTCGGTCACGCGCACGCTGTTGTTCGAGTTCTGGAAGAACACCGAGGCATAGGCGGGGCCGGTGAACGAGCCGTCGTAGCCGGCGTCGATCAGCGCCCAGGCCTTCTTCTCTTCCTCGACCTTGCAGTTGATGAACTCGACGATGTCGGGGTGGTCGGCGTTGAGGATGACCATCTTGGCGGCGCGGCGCGTCTTGCCGCCCGACTTGATGACGCCGGCAAACGCGTCGAAGCCCTTCATGAACGACACCGGGCCGGACGCGGTGCCGCCGCCCGCGAGCAGTTCCTTCGACGATCGGATCGCCGACAGGTTGGAGCCGGTGCCGGAGCCGTACTTGAACAGCATGCCCTCGGTCTTGGCCAGGCCGAGGATCGAGTCCATGGTGTCCTGCACGGCGTTGATGAAGCACGCCGAGCACTGCGGGTGCGGCTCGACGCCGACGTTGAACCAGACCGGGCTGTTGAAGGAGGCCTTCTGGTAGACGAGCAGGTGCTTGAGGTCGTCCGAGAATGCGAGGAGGTCGTCCTCGCCGGCGAAGTAGCGCTGCTTGCGGGCCCAGCCGGTGATCGTGTCGACGACACGGCCGACGAGCTGCTTGACGCTGCGCTCCCGCTGCGGGGTCCCCAGGGTGCCCCGGAAGTACTTCGAGACGACGATGTTGGTGGCCTGCTGCGACCAGAACTTCGGGACTTCGACGTCGCGCTGCTCGAAGACGACCTCGCCCTTGTCGTTGCCGATGAGGGCCGCGCGGGTGTCCCACTCAATCTCGTCGAACGGGTCGACGCCCTCGCGGGCGAAGACGCGTGCGTACTCGAGGCCGGTAGCCTGCGCAGGTCGCGCACGCTCACTGTCAGACGTCACGGGGGACGCCCCTGTCTCGACGGCAGGCCCGATTGGGCCCATTGCGGCCGCGCTCAACACCGGCGCCGCCGGCCGCGCTGCCCCCGTCCCCTGACCCGCCGTCCCACGATCAGACGCCGTGCCCCTGTACATAGTGCCCCCCGTCCTGACGTCGAACCCGCTGCCCTGGGAGCCGGTCCGTCCGCTAACTTCAGTCTAAATTTCGCGCGCAAAAGCGTGAAGCCCACGGGCCCGATCGGTCGATCGAATCCGCGACGCTGGGAGGTCGAAGGGCCTCACACACTGCACGATGGCGGACGCCATAGTGCGCCTGCGTCACACGGCTGTCAACAACAATTGTACACAACATGTTGGGGGCGCCGGTTAGGGCGAACGCAACATAGGCGGGAAGCTGGCTCAGCGGTTGGCGAGCGAGTTGGAGAGGGCTTCGGCCTTGTCGGCCAGCGAGAGCGCGAGGACCAGCTGGCGCCGTTCGAGGGCTTCCCCGGCTTGGGCGATGAAGCGCTTGGCGGTGTCTGCCTGGGCCCGGCCGTTGACGCTCAGGCTCCGGTAGCTGACCTTGGCGAGGCTCTGCTCGGCTCGCCGCAGAACCTCCTGGACCTTCTTGGCCGCTTCGGCGTCGTTTGCCGTCTCCCGGGTGCGGAGCAACGGCGCCGGCGTCGCGGCGGCCCCGACCGGGTCGGCCCCTTCGACCCGCGCCCGTTGCGGATCTTCAGCGGGCGTCTCGGCGGCGTCCGGCGGCCGAACCAGCCGAGGCGGGCGGGGCGCCGGCCGCTGCGCCGGCACGGCCGGGGCTTCCGCGACGGGCTGCGGCCGCTCGTCGGGAACGACGACCGGACCGACGATCCGGGGTGGAACGCTCGGCACCGCGAGGGGCACTGGCGCGGGTGCGGCGGCGACGACCTTCTTCACACAGCCGCCCGCCGCCAGCGACAGCCCGAGCAGCACGACGACCGTCGGCCAGCCCGTGCGTACCACGGCCATGCGGAAGCAGTGAGGCAATGTCATCGGCGGCTGTGAGGGCGGCGAGGCACTCCTCTTCGGACGTCAGGTTGCCTGTGGCAGCCGGAGGGTGAAGGTCGTGCCGCGACCAGGCGTCGATTGTACTTCGATGTGCCCGTCGTGCAGCTGGATTGTTCGGTAGACCATCGACAACCCGATGCCGCTGCCGGCGTCCTTTGTCGTGAAATACAGGTCAAAAATGCGCGAAAGATGCTCGGGGGGGATGCCCACCCCGCTATCCGCGATGGCCAGCTCGACCTGACGGTCGGCGGCCCGGTGACTGTCCAGCCGCAGGGTCCCGCCGGAGGGCATGGCCTGGACCGCGTTCAGCGTCAGGTTGAGCAGCGCCTGCCGCAGCAGGCCGCTGTCGGCGCTGACGCGCGGCAGGTCGGCCGGGGCTGTAATCGCCAGGCGGATGCCCGCCTGGGTCGCCTGCGGTCCGATCATGTCGGCGACGTCGTTGACCATGGCGGCGAGGTCGACCGGCTCGAGCGCCAGCTCCTCCGGACGGCTGAACTTCAAGAAGCCCTGGACGACCTCGTCCAGGCGGCGGATCTCGGCGCCGATCACCGAGACGTGGTTGAGCACCGTCGACGACTCGACAGTGACCGACGCCGGGGGCGCGTCGGCGACCCGCAGGCCGCCTCCGGCTGCACTCTCCGCGGCCCGCGCCGCCGGCCGGACCGACACCCCGCCCCCGAGCTTCTGCTTGAGCAGCTCGAGATGGATGGTCATCGCATTGAGCGGGTTCTTCACCTCGTGCGCGACGCCGGCGAGCAGGCGGCCCAGCGCCGCCGCCTTCTGCGAATAGCGCAGCGTCGACTGGACCCGACCGATGTAGCCGAGATCGCGCGCCACCAGCATCACACCCATGAAGCGCTGGTCGGCGTGCAGCAGGGCGTGCGCCATCAGCCACTGTTCGGTCTCGTCGTCTTCGCCGTCGCCGGACACGGTGAGACGGCGCGACAGGGGCCCGACCGACTGGCGCGTCGCCAGCGCCCGCTCGACGACGTCGCGATACGGGTGCAACTCGGGCCACGCCGACAGCTTCGAGCCGGCCGCGGCCTGAGGCAACGCCGATCGGATCGCCGCATTGGCGAAGACGACCTGCCCGTCGGGGTTGACCATCGCCACCGCGTCTTCCAGGCGATCGACCACCGATTCGACCGGCGCCGCGGGTCCCGTAGCCAGCTGGCTGCGCACCGTCGACAGCTCCGCCGACAGTTTGTTGAACGACGCGCCCAGCTCGCTGAACTCGTCGCCCGCCGGCAGATCCAGCTTGACCCCGAACTCACCGCGGCCGAGGCGGGCGAAGCCGCTCTGCAGCACGTGCACCGGCCGCAGCGTCCACTGCGCAAGGAGCAGCGCGACCAGCGTCGACACCGCCAGTGCGGCCAGCCCCACGAGGACCGCCGTCCGCATCGTCTTCAGCAGGTCCTCCCAGATCAGCGCGGTCGAGATGCCGATCCGGATCGAGCCGAACTCGTTCTCGCCCTCGGCGCCGAGCAGCAGCCGCTCGGAGACCTCGAAGGTGCCGGCCGACGAGATCGCCTGGATCTGTGTCCACGGGTTCTCGCTGAGCAGCGGCTCGAGCGGCGCCTGCGGCTCGAGCACCTGCCCCTCGAGCACCGGCGAGCTGTGGACGATGACGACGTTGCGCGGATCGACCAGCGCGGCGTAGGTCACGTGCCGCGAGTAGGCCATCGACGACTCGAGCAGCGATCGCAGACCGCTGTCGTTGCGGAGCGCCGTGTAGGCGTCCTCGCGCGAGGTGATGACGCGCTGGGCGCGCTCGAAGACGAAGACCTTGAGCATGTCGCCGCGCGACTGCGTCTCGGTCAGCAGCACGCCGGCGACGAGGGCCGTGTAGATCGCGCTCAGCGCCGTCACGGCGAGCGCGACGAGGAGCACGACCCCGACGACCTGCTTGGTCTTGATGCTGAAGCGCATGGCGACGGCGACCCGCTCCCGACTCTTTGCCCCCGACCCGACGAGCTACCCCTCGGCGCTGACCTCGGGCGCCGACGCCGCCGCCTCCTGGGCCTTCAACCGATTGAGCTTGTTGTGCAGCGTCTTCAGGCTGATGCCGAGGATTTCGGCGGCCCTCGTCTTGTTCTCGCGGGTGTGCTCGAGCGTCAGCCGGATCAGCCGCGTCTCGGCCTCGTCGACGGTCATGCCAGGGGTCAGCAGCACGGTCGCCGCCGGATCGTCCTTCTTGGCGTGGGTCAGCGTCGGTGGCAGGTGGGCCGGCTCGATCAGGTCGCCGCCGGCGAGGATCGTCGCCCGCTCGATGACGTTGCGCAGCTCGCGGATGTTGCCGGGCCAGGCGTAGCTCTCGAGCAGGCGCATGGCGTCCTGATCGACCCCCTTGACCGCCTTGCCGTTGCGGGCGTTGAACTCGTTCAAGAAGGCCTGCACCAGCAGCGCCACGTCTTCCTTGCGCTCGCGCAGCGGCGGCAGCTCGATCGTGAAGACGTTGAGGCGGTAGTAGAGGTCCTCGCGCAGCTTGCCGCGGCGCACGGCCTCGGCCGGATCGACGTTGGTCGCGGCGATGATCCGCACGTCGACTTCCTGCTCCTGGCGGCCGCCGAGGCGGCGGAACTTGCGCTCCTGCAGCACGCGCAGCAGCTTGACCTGCGTCGCCGGCATCATCTCGGCGATCTCGTCCATGAACAGCGTGCCGCGATGCGCCAGCTCGAAACAGCCTTGGCGGCGCTCGACGGCGCCGGTGAACGATCCCTTTTCGTGACCGAAGATCTCGCTCTCGAGCAGGGTCTCGGGGATCGCCGCGCAGTTGATCGGGACGAAGGCCTGCGTCGCGCGCTGACTGAGTTGATGGATGGTCTGCGCCACCATCTCCTTGCCGGTCCCCGACTCGCCCCAGATGAGGACCGACGCCGCGGTCGGCGCCGCCTGCTCGATCACGCGGTAAATCTGGCGGATGGCCCCGGTGCTCCCGATGATCCGGCCGAAGCTGCCGTGCTCGCGCAACTGGCGGCGCAGGATGCGGACCTCGCGCAGCGTCTCCTGCCGCTCGGCGGCTTTCTGGATGAGGATCTGCAGCCGGCGCGTATCGACCGGCTTGGTCAGGTAGTCGTAGGCGCCTTCCTTGATCGCCTCGACCGCGGTCTCGACCGTGCCCTGCGCGGTGAGCAGGATGATCGAGATGTCGCTCATCTGATCACGGAGCGCCTTGAGCAGCGCGAGGCCGTCCATGCGCGGCATGACGACGTCGGAGACGATGATGCCGGGCCGGAAGGTGGTGATGCGCTGCAGCGCCTCCTCGCCGTCGGCTGCGGACTCGGCGACGTAGCCCCAGGACCGGACCAGCTCTGTCAGCCCGAGTCGTGTCGCCCGGTCGTCCTCGACGATGAGCACGCGCTCCGAGAGCGACGGTGGTTCACCGCTCGGCGAAGCGGTGGATTCGAGTTCGAGCATGCATTTGCCTCTGCGAAGGTCTGCGCTGCCTTGTCGTCTGGACAGCAGCGTGAAGAAAGAGGTTGTCGCTACGGCTGACCGTGCAACTTTTGGCAGCATAGCATCCGGGAATATACTTTTTACATGCAAATCGGTGCGGCCACGCGATTTCTGCTCGCAGCCGCCGGCGGAAGGCTGAGAGCCCTGGAAATGCTGGTAGATTCCGCCACATGAATACGGGGCCGCCCTGGCCACAGGCGCTGCTCGAGGTCTGCCTCTGCTCAGGCGCTCCGACCCAGCTTCTCGTCGCCGGCCTCCTGGCCCTGTCGGGGCTTCGGGCCGGCCAGGATGGCCAGTTCACCCTCCAGCTCCTCGTCTTTCTGACCGGCTTCGACACCCTGCTCCTCGTCGGTCTGATCCTGAGCCTGCTCGTCCTCGGCGGCGAGTCCCCGCGGCGCGTCCTGTTGGGCACGCGCCCGATCGGCGGCGAGATCCTGCGCGGGTTCGGGCTGCTCCCGTGGGTGTTCCTGCTGTTCGCCGTCACGGCGATCGCCATCGCGCGCTGGGCGCCCGACCTGATTACACCGAACCCGTTCGCGACGCTGGCGTCGACGCGGATGGAGTTCGTCCTGTTCGCCGCCGTCGCGATCATCGCCGGAGGCCTGCGTGAGGAGATCCAGCGTGCGTTCATCCTGCATCGCTGCGAGCAGCGGCTGGGCGGCGCCATCGTCGGCATCGTCGGCTTCGGCCTGCTGTTCGGCCTCGGCCACTACGTCCAGGGCTGGAGCGCGGTCATCATCACGGGGCTGCTCGGCACGCTGTGGAGCGTGGTCTACGTCGCGCGACGCAGCGTGATCGCGCCCATGGTGAGCCACGCCTCGTTCAACCTGATCGAAGTGATCGGCTTCGGGCTCATCGCATGCGCGAGCTGGGCATGAGGCGGGAGCTGGCGGTGCTGGCCGCCGCCTTCGTCATCACGCTGCCGCTGATCACGCCGCGCATCTACGCGTCGGACGAAATCCAGTATTTCTCCTATCTGCGATCGCTGTGGTTCGATCACGACGTCTCGTTCGAGATCGAGTTCCAGCACTACTACGACGCCGGCATCGCCCGCAGCCAGGGGTTCCACGAAACCCACCTGGAGCGGCAGACCGATACCGGGCTCCGCATCAGTTTCGCGACCATGGGCTCGGCGATCCTGTGGAGCCCGTTCTACGCCGTGGCAGATGCGCTGGTCGGCGTCGGCCTCGCCGGCGGCGGCGTACGCGATGGCTACGGCGCGCCCTACGTGCGTGCGGTGGCGTTCGGGTCGGCATTCTACGGCTGGCTGGCGGTGGTGCTCGGCTGGAGCCTGGCGCACCGGCTCGGTCTCGGGCGCGGCGCGCTGCCCGCCGCACTCGCGGTGTGGTTCGGCACACCGCTGATCTTCTACATGTACGTGGCGCCGCCGATGGCGCACGCCTGCGAGGCGTTCGCGGTCGCGGCATTCCTCTCCGCCTGGCTGGTCGCCCGCGAGCAGTGGACGGTGCGCGGCGGCATCGCACTGGGCGCGCTGGCCGCGCTGATGGTGATGGTGCGCGAGCAGGCGCTGTTGCTCGTGATCGCGCCGGCGCTCGACTGGGCGCTGGCGTGGTGGCGGGGGCCGCAGGATGCGCTCGCGCCGCCGCGGCGGCGGCTCCTGACGCATGCACTGGCAGGGACCGTCGCGTTCGCGATCGCCTATGCCCCGCAGTTGTGGGCCTACGTCGTCCTGAACGGTTCGCCCAGACCGTCTCCGCTCGTCGCCCGCAAACTGAACTGGCTGTCGCCGCACGCGCTCGGCGTCGTGGCGTCGCCCGAGCACGGGCTCATCTTCTGGACGCCCGTGGCGCTGCTCGCGATCGTCGGTCTCGCCGCCGGACTGGCCGGACGATTCGGCTGGGCGGCGCGGCCGACACTGGCGCGCCGGCGCGAGGGCGCCTCGACCGCATGGATCGCGCTGTGCCTGCTCGTCGCCGTCGCCTCGCAGATCTACATCGCCGGCAGCGTCGAGTCGTGGACGGTAGCGGGCGCCTTCGGCCAGCGTCGCTTCGTCGGCCTGTCGGCCGTCTTCCTGGTCGGGCTGGCGGCGCTGTGGCCCGCCGATCGGCGGTTCGGAGCCGCCCCGCTGCGGGCCCGGGCGATCGTCGCCGCGCTCTTCGTGCTGTCGACGTGGTGGAACCTGGGGCTGATGGCGCAGTTCGGCGGCGGTCTGATGGATCGCCAACGACTGACGCTCGCCGACAACGCGTACCATACGTTCGTGACCGTACCGCTGCGTCTGCCCGAGCTCGTCTACCGCTACGTCTTCGCGCGCCAATCGTTCTACGCGCCGAAGCCCGAGGGGACACCGTCCGGGACTCCGTCCGGGACACCGTCCGGGACACCGTCCGGGACACCGTCCGGGACACCGGCACCGGCCGCGGCACCGCCGTCCTAGCCTGCTGTGGACCTGCTCTATCTGGCCGACATCCGGCTGCCCCTCGAGCGAGCGAACGGCCTGCAGACGGTCTCGACCTGTCACGCGCTGGCCGCGCGCGGGCACCGCGTGACATTGCTGGTGCGGCCGGACACCGCCGCCGGGACGCGCGACCCGCTGTCGTTCTATGGCCTGGCGCCGATCGACGGCCTGACCATCGCGCGCGTGCCGGTAGCCGGGCCGGCGCCGCTGCGGCGCGCGCACTACCTCGCCGCGGCGGTGAAGCGCAGCCTCGCGCCGCCGCGTCCCACCGTGATCTTCACGCGCGATCTCGGCGTCGCCGCGCTGCTGGCGCGGCTGCCGCGGCCAGGGCGTCCGCCGCTGCTCTACGAGTCGCACGGCTACGCGCCGACCGTCTCGGCGCTGATGCCGACGCTGCACGCGCGCGCCGCCTCGGCGTCGGCGGCCAAGCTGGCGCGGCTCGAGCGGCGCGAGCGCCGGGTCTGGGCGTCCGCGGATGGCTACGTGACGCTGACCGCGGCACACGCCGAGGAGCTCGCCGATCGGTTCGGGCCGCGGCCGGCGGTCGCCGTCGTACCGGACGGCGCACGGCTGCCGGCGGACCGCGTGTTCACGTGGAGCGGTCCGCGCGCGACGCAGCCGATCGTCGCCTACGCCGGGCATCTCTACCCCTGGAAGGGCGTCGACGTGCTGATCGAGGCGCTGGCGCTGGTGCCGGACGTGGCCGGGCGGATCGTCGGCGGGCATCCGCGCGAGAGCGACCTCGGGCGCGTCACTGCGCTTGCCGCGACGCGCGGGCTCGGGTCGCGGATCGTTTTCACCGGTCTCCTGCCGCCGCACGAGGTCGCCGGCGCGATCGCGGAGGCCGACATCCTGGTGCTGCCGAACACCGCGACCGAGGTGTCGGCGCGCTATACCTCGCCGCTCAAGCTGTTCGAGTACCTCGCCGCGGGGCGGCCGATCGTCGCCTCGCGTCTCCCCGCGCTCGCCGAGGTGCTCGAGGACGGCGTCAACGCGCTGCTGGTCGCGCCGGAGGATCCGCAGGCGCTGGCCGACGCGATCCGCCGGCTCGCGGCCGACCCCGCGCTGGCGGTCCGCCTTGCCGCGCGGGCGTTCGCCGACGCCGAGCGCTACTCCTGGGCGCGCCGCGCCGAGCGCCTCGACGTCGTGCTCGCCCGCACCCTCCAGCCGACCCCGTCCACATGATCTCCGACGCCCTGCTGGCCCGCGTCCGCTGCCCCGCCTGCCGCGGCGCCCTGGCCGCCCTGGCTCCCGGACAGCCTCCGGGACAGCCTCCCGGACAGTCTCCCGGAGACGCTCCCGGAGACTACGGAAGATCCCTGAGGTGCGAAAAGTGCGACACGCAGTATCCACAGGCGGCGCACGACTACCTGGATCTGCGGCCGCGGACGGCGTTCGCCGAGCAGACGAAGTACCTCGACGAGGCGCTCCACCAGGACGCGAGGCACGAGTCGGTGTCGCCGCCGCTGCTGCAATCGGGCGTGCGCCAGCGCCAGCTGCGCCGCTTCCTGCAGCTCGCGCCGGGCGATCGCGTCGTCGACCTCGGCTGCGGCAGCGGACGCTCGATCCTGTGGAACGCGTCGAGCGGCGCCAGCTTCACCGGCGTCGACGTCAGCCCGTTCTTCGCGCACGAGGCGCGCGCCACCGCCGATCTGGCCCTCGCCGACCTGCGCCAGCTGCCGTTCGCCGACGGCGCCTTCACCAAGGCTTACGCGCTCGACGTGCTCGAGCACCTGTCGCCCGAGGCGCTGGACGCGATGCTCGCCGAGGCCGCCCGCGTCCTGGCGCCCGGCGGTGTCCTCTTCGTCTACTCGCACGTGCGCAAGAACGCGCCGATCGCCAAGGGCCTGCGCGCGATCAACGCGCTGGCACGCGGCCTCGAGCGCGTCGGCCTGATCGACATGACGCAGGAGCGGCTGCGCAAGTCGGACCACGTCAACCCGCTGCACGACGTGCCGCACCTCGAGGCGGTAGCCGCACGCGCCGGCTTCCGCATCGCGCGGATCCGCTACTACACGCCGATCGTCGGCGGCTTCGTCGAGAACATCCTGATGCGCATGGCCGAGCGCGCGCTCGCCCGTCGCGCCGATCGCCGCCGGGCCGCGCCGGCTGCGCGCCCGGATCCGGCAGGCACAGACCTGGCAGCAGGCACGGCTACCGCAGACACGGCAGCCGCAGGCACGGCCGCCCCTGATCCGACCGCCGGCCTGCGCGATGCCCGTCTCAGCGCCAAGGCCCGACTCGCCCGCGGCGGGCCGCTCGTCCGTGTGCTGCAGGGCGTCACCGTGGCGATGGACGCCGACCTCTGGCTGTTCGGCCGAATCCGCTCCGGCCCCTTCTTCGCGCTCCTCGAAAAGCGATAGTGTCCACCGGGCCGTGAGGATTCTCTACGCCGCCATCGATCAGGTCGTGCCGGGGACGCTCGGCGGGTCGACCCATGTCCAGGCCGTCGCCGAGGGCCTGGCGGCGATCGGCCACGACGTCCACGTCGCGGTCCGCGCCGGATCGACCGGCCGCACCGATCGGCGCCAGGCGTCGAGCCGCGCGGCGACGCCAACGCCGGGGTCGACGTCGACGCCAGGTCCGACCTGGCACGACATCGGGGCGCCGTTCGGATCGCCCAACTTGCGCCTGCTCCGGCATGGGCGGGTGCGCGCACTGGCCGCCACGCTGCGGCCCGACGTCGTCATCGAGCGTTACCACAACTTCGGCGGCGAGGGGCTGCTCGCCGCCGGTGCCGTCGGCGCGCGCACAGTGCTCGAGGTGAACGCGCCGGTGGTCGACTACCCGGGCTCGCCCAAGCGCACCGTCGATCGCCTGCTCCTCGCCGAGCCGATGCGGCGCTGGCGCGAATGGCAGTGCCGGACCGCGGATCTCATCGTCACGACCGATCGCGCGATCTTGCCGCCCGACACGCCGGCGGCGAAGGTCGTCGAGACGGAGTGGGGCGCCGACACTGCGCGCTTCCACCCCGGCGCGGCCGGACCGCCGCTGATCGCCCGCCAGCCCGGCGATCTGGTCGCGGTGTTCGCCGGCGCCTTCCGCGCCTGGCACGGCGTCGGCCGGCTGATCGACGCGATCGCCGCGCTCGAGCGGCGTGGATCGCCGTGGCGCGCCGTGCTCATCGGCGACGGCCCGGAGCGTCCGGCACTCGAAGCACGGGTCGCGGCGGAGCGGCTGACCCGGATCGCCTTCCTCGGCTCGCTACCCTACGACGCCATGCCCGCGGCGCTCGCCGCCGCCGACGCCGGCGTGGCGCCGTTCGAGCCCGCCGCGCACGCGCCGCTGCGGCACGGGTTCTACTGGTCGCCGCTCAAGGTGTTCGAGTACATGGCCTCGGGACTCCCGGTCGTCGTACCGGATCTGCCGCGCCTGCGCGAGATCCTGGCGGACGGCGAGGCCGGGCTGCTCTACGATGGCGCCGCCCCTGGCGCGCTGGCCGCGGCGCTCGACGGGCTGGTCGATCCCGATCGCCGTCGCCGGCTCGGGCTCGCCGCGCGGGTCCGCGCCGAACGGCACTTCAGCTGGGCGGCGCACTGCCGAGCCCTCGACGCGGCGATCGCCGCGATGCGGTCGACGCCGCAGGCGACATGACCATGGCCGGCGCCCGCCACGTGCTGCTCGTGACCGACGCCTTTCCCCCCGTCTCGGGCGGGAGCGGCTGGAGCACCTACGAGCTGGCCCGTGGCCTGCGCGCGCACGGCGATCGCGTCACGGTGCTGCGGCCGCGCCCGGGCACGCCGCCGGGCCTGCGCGTCGTCGCTGGGGCCTTCGACGGCTTCGACGTCCACGAGCTGGGCGGCCCGTCGCCGCCCATCCCGTTCGTGCGCAACTACGTCAAGAACGAGCGCCTGGCGCGGCGCCTGGCGCCGGTCGTGCGCGACCTCGTGCGCGAGCGCGGCATCGACATCGTGCACGGCCAGCACCTGCTCTCGATTCCCGGCGCGATCGCCGGCGCGCGCGCCGCCGGCGTGCCCGTCGTCGCCACGATCCGCGACTACTGGCCGGTCTGCTACTGGTCGGATCTGATCCACGATCGATCGAGCGCGACGCTGTGCCCGGCCTGTTCCGCCGGGATGATGACGCGCTGCGTGCGCCCGCACGCCGGCGCCGCGTGGCCGGCCGCGCTGCCGGCGATTCCGTACATGCTCGCCAACCTGCGCTGGAAGGCGGCGCGTCTGGCCGAGGCCGACGCGATCGTCGCGGTCAGCGCGGTGATGGCCCACGACCTCGTCGCCCGCGCGCCGGCGCTCGCCGCCCGCCGCGTCGAGGTGATCCCCAACCCGGTCGATCTGGACACGCTGGAGATCGCTGCGTCGGCGCCGCGCCCGACCGCGGCCGGCGATGGCAGCAGCCCCTACGCGATCTACGTCGGCAAGCTCGCGTTCAACAAGGGCGTCCAGCATCTCGTGCCGGCCGCGGTCGGCGCCCGCCTGCCGTGGCCGCTGGTCGTCGTCGGCGACGGACCGGATCGGGCGGCGCTCGAAGGTGCGGCCCGCACGGCCGGCCTCGACGTCCGCTTCACCGGCTGGCTCGATCGCCCGGCGACGCTCGCGCACCTGGCGCACGCCGCGCTCCTCGTGTTTCCGTCGCACGGCCCGGAGTCGCTCAGCCGCGTGCTGCTCGAAGCCAGCGGCCTCGGCGTGCCGGTCGCGGCCATGGATACCGGCGGCACGCGCGACGTGATCGTCGCCGGCGAGACCGGTCTCCTGTCCACGTCGCCCGCGGGGCTCGCCGCCGACGTCGCCCGCCTCGTCGCCGATCCGGCGCTGCGCGTCCGCCTCGGTGCCGCCGCTCAGGCGCGCGTGCGGACCACGTTTGCGGCCGACTCGGTCGTCGCCCGGATCGGCGCACTGTATGACGCGCTCATCGCTGCGAGGCGCGCCCGTGGCTGACTCGCGGCCGCTGCGCGTCGCCATCCTCGCCCGCTCGGTGCATCCGCTGCACGGCGTCGGCGGCCTCGAGCGGCACGTCTACGACCTGCTCCACCACCTGGCACGGCGCGGCCTCGCGATCACGCTGGTGACCAAGCCGGCGACCGCGCCCGGCGCCCTCGGCGCCGCCGGCGACGTCTCACCGCTGTTCGCGGCGCCTTCGGGTCGGATCGCGCTGCGCACCGTGCCCTACGTGACGTTCCCCGGCGCCGGCCGGCGCGGCACGACGGTGATCGATCGCGCCACCGCGTATCCGGTCTTCGGCTGGCGGGCCGGACGCCTGGCGGCGTCGCTCGTCCGCAGCGGCGCGATCGATCTGGTGCACGCCCTCGGAGCCAGCGGCCTCGGCTACGCACTGGCCCGCCGCCACCCCGACGTCGAGGCGCCGTTCGTCTTCAATCCGCAGGGCCTGGAGGAGTTCGGCGGCACGCACCCCGGCTTCGCGCAGCTCAAGCGCCTGGCCTACACGCCGCTGCAGATCGCCGTGCGGACCTGCGCGCAGGCCGCCGACGCCGTGCTCGCCACCGATCGCGCGCTGGTGACGCCGGTGCGCGAGCATCTGCGGATCGATCCGGCGCGCATCCACGTCGTGCCGAACGCGGTCGATCTCGAGACGATCGACGCGGCGCGAACGTTGGCGCAGGACGACGTCGCCGCGCTGCGTGCCCGCGCCGGCGTGGGCCCCGGCGAGCGGCTGCTCCTGAGCGTCGGCCGGCTGGAGGCGAACAAAGGCTTTCACGTGCTCGCGGCGGCGCTCGGCCTGCTGCGATCGCGCACCGGACCGGCCCCGCGCTGGCGCTGGGTGCTGGTCGGCGACGGGCCGTTCCGGCCGGCCATCGCCGGGACCATCGACGCCGCCGGCATCGGCGAGCGCACCACGCTCGCCGGCCGCGTCGCCGAGCGCGAGCTCGCCGGCTGGTACGCGGCCGCCGACGTGTTCGTGCACCCGACGCTGTACGAAGGCAGCTCGCTCGTCACGCTCGAGGCGATGGCGCGGGCCAAGCCGGTCGTCGCCACGCGCGCCGGCGGGTTACCGGACAAGGTGATACCGGGCGAGACCGGATGGCTCGTCGAGCCTGGTGCACCGGCGGCGCTGGCCGACGCCCTGGACGCCGCGCTCGACGCCGGCGAGGCGCTGGCGCGGTTCGGCGCGGCCGGTCGCGGGCTGGTCGAGCGCGCCTTCGCCTGGCCGGCGATCGCGGCGCAGCTCGAGGCGATCTACGCCGGGCTGCGGGCCGGCTCGCCGGCTGCGCCGTAGTCAGGCGGCGCCCGACCCGGCGGGTCAGCGCTCCCCGTTCAGCAAACGCCAGCAGCCCGTGGTGGAAGTGCCGCGACATGCACAGACGCGTGGCACCGCTCGTCGCTCAGGCCGTCAGTCCGGTCCCCAGCGGATCCGGCGGACGCCGACGCCCCGCTCGCCGGCGTCGCCGGGCGCGCGCCAGGTCGGGGCCACGACCAGGCGCAGGCGCCGCGGCAGCGCGCGGAGTTTGCCGAGCGGATACTCGACGCGCCGCCACTCCGGCGTCTCGAGCCGCACGCGATCGACGAGGCGGTCGTCGAGCCAGATCTCGACGACCTGCGCGTCCGGCGCCAGTCGGCGCAGATCGAACGCCAGGTCCGTTGCCTGCCGGGGAATGGTGATGACGGCGCGGGCGCCGGTGGTCTGGAAGTACTGGCCGTCGCCGTCCGCCGCCGGCGACGACAGTCGTTCGCCGGCCAGCGTGATGGCGCGGTCGCGGTAGCCCTCGGCGAGGTGTCCGGGGGCGACGTAGGCGTGGACGACATGCGCCGCCAGCACCACGACGAGGACAGTGGCGACGATGCCGAGACGGGCCGCCGCCGGCTGGCGGGCTGCCGGCGCCAGCCCCGCCGCCAGCCCGCAGGCCGCGAAGACGGTCAGCTGGAGCGGCGCGACGTAGAACACTTCCTGCACCTGCCCGTAGAGCGCGAACGCCGCCAGCATGCCGAGCGCGATCGCGGCCACCACGCGCGTCGCCTGCGGCTCGCCGGCGCGGCGCAGTGTGCGGAGCGCCGCCCACCCGCCGGCGACGACGAGCCACGCCAGGGCGACCAGCCCGGCGGCGCCCTTGCCGGCGAAGGTCTGCGCGAAGACGTTGTGGGCGCTGCCGTACATCGTGCTCAGCGGCGAGTAGCCACGGGCGTAGTAGGTCCCACCCGCCAGCAGGTATTCCTGCTCGTAGCGGATGGCGAACGATTCGCTGCCGCCGCCCAGGATCGGCAGGAGGGCACCGAGGCGCAGGCCGGCCATCACGTGGGCCTGGCGATCGGACACCTGGGTGATCGTGCGGGCCCGCGCCGCGAAACGATCCATCGCCGCTGGCCCGCCGGCGATGCGCACGACGACGAGCCCGGCGGCGATCGCGGCGATCATCGCGCCGGCGGCAACGGCCAGCAGGCGGCGCGCGGACGTCGGGGCCGCCGCCGGCGCGCCGGCCGCCAGCCGCACGACCGCGGCGGCGACGCTGGCGCCGACGATCGCCCAGGTGATCCAGCCGCCACGCTGGTAGCTGAGCACGACGACGGCGAGCGTCGCGGCCAGCAGCACGATCGCGATCGCGGTGCGGATGGCGCGACTGGCGAGCGGCTCCGCCTCGCGACCGGCGTCGGCGCGCGGCCACAGCCACAGCGCGAGCACCGCTGGGGTGGTGAAGCAGACGTATTCGGCGAACCAGCCGGCGTGGCCGAACGTCGACTGCAGACGCTCGGCGCCGCTCAGATTGGTGAACGGGTCGGTGTTGCGCAGGGCGCGCAGGTCGATGAGCGCCAGGCGATCGAGCGGCCCGGCCGCGACCGCGACGACGAGGCCGATGAGGATGCCGGTCGTCACCAGGCGCGCCGCCTCGAGGCCGCTCTCGGACGCTGCCGCCCCGACGCTGTCGCCTCGCCGCAACGCCACCGCGATGGTTGCCGCCGCCACCAGCGCATGCAGCGTCAGGACGACCGTGAGCAGCGGATAGATCGTCGCGTTGACGTCGGCGGCGGAAAGCGCCGCGGGAAGCAGCCGGATCGCCTCGGCGGGCGTGGCAGCACCGACGAGCTCGTCCACGGGGAAGATCGGCACGCTGCTCAGGCTCAGCACCGATACGCCGGCGTAGGCGGCGAGCGCGAGACCGACGGGCGTCGCGAGCACGGCCAGCAGGCGGGCGCGGTCGCGCGTCGCCAGCCGGGCCAGCCATCCGGGCACCGCGCAGGCGGTGAGCCCGATGAAGGCGAGGAACGGGCCGGTCGTCGGCCGGTTGCCGCAGATCGGCGCGGCAGCGAGGAGGAGCGCGACCGCCAGCACCGGACGCAGCCAGGCCAGCACGGCGAGCGCGACACCGGCCGCGACCGCGGCGACGGTCCAGGCGTCCGGCCGCAGCAGCAGCGTGATGGCTCCCACGCCCGCCGCTGCTCCGAGTGCGAAGACGAAGGCGACGCCAGCGGCATGCAGCGCCCGCGCGGCGCCAGTCCTCGGCGTGTCGGTCATCACGGTTCCAGGGGACTGGCGGGTGGGACCAGCACGACCACGGCCCGACGGCGAATCCCGGCGATCCAGTCGTCGACGAGCGATTGCCGCCGCTCACCGGCGAGCCGGGCCCGGACCTCGTCGCGCACCTCGCTGAACGGGCGCGGCCGGCCGTCTCGCAGGTAGTCGCGCTCGTGGATCTGGAACCAGGTGAGCGCTTCGTCGTCGGAAGGCTGCGCCGCCGCGTCGAAGCGCTGCCGCATGTAGTGCTCGATGCGGAGGTCGTCCTCGAGCCACGCCAACAGGCGGCCGGGCGACAGACCAAGCGCCGCGAGCCCGTCGTCGCCCCCGGCCCGCGCCGTGCGCGCCGCGGCGTCGCCGCGGCTGACGATGCTGCGATCGATCTCGACCATGGTGGTCGAGAAGCGCTCGACCTCGACCCGCATCAGCTCGCGGACGACGAGGCGATCGATCAGCGCCGCGTCGCCCAGGGTGGCGGCGCCGTCGACCAGATCCAGCGCCCGTGCGGCGCGCAGGTCCGAAGCCAGGACCGGCTGGCCGGAGACGACCGCGACCAGTCGATCCGCGATCACGCCCTGGGCGGGTGCGACGGCGGCGGCGCAAGCGGCAATGGCGGCGATGCGCATCAGAAGGCCTGTCCGATACTGAAGTGGATGGCATAGCTCGGCTCGTCGTCGTCGGGCACGCCACGGCGGCTGCCGAGGCGGAAGCCGAAGTCGACGCGCACCGGCCCGACCGGCGACTTGTAGCGGAAGCCGAAGCCGGCGGAAGAACGCAGGGCGCCGAGATCGAAGTCGCCGACGCGGCGGAACACGTTGCCGGCGTCGACGAAGACGACGCCGCCGAGATCGCGCCACAGCGGTGCCCGCAGCTCGGCGTTCAGCACCGTGAGGGCATGGCCGCCGGTCGGGAAGCCGTTCGGATCGAGGGTGCCGACGTCGCCCAGGCTGTCGCGCGCGAAGCCGCGCACCGAGGTGTCGCCGCCGGTGAAGAAACGCTCGCTGGCCGGCAGGTCGGTGACGACGTCGATGATTGGCTCGCCGTCCGGGCCGACGACGACGTTCCCCGCTTCGCTCACCCGCGCCGCCTCACGCTCGAAGCCCTTGGCCAGGCCGAGCCGCACGCCGCCGGCGACGACCACGCGGCGCCGCGCCGACAGCGTGTGGTACGCGAACAGCTCGCCGTAGCCCTTGACGAAGCCGACCTGCGACCACAGCGCCCGCGCCGCGACGTCGCCGTCGAGGCCGACGACCAGGCCCTTGGTCGGGTCGAGCAGATCGTCACGGGTGTCGCGCCGCAGCGCGCCCTGGAACTTCGAGATCCGGACCTGCGGGAACAGGCGATCGATGTCGGGCCGATCCTCGGGTGCGATGCGCTCGTCGAACAGCCGCACCTGGCTGAGCGAATACGAGCCGACCAGCGTGATGCGATCCTTCACACGGCGGGCGCCCTCGGCCAGCACGCCGCGCCGCACGAAGTTGAAGCTCGATCGCACCGCCTGCTCGAAGTAGGCGGTGACGCGGGCGTCGGCGACGTCGAACACGCGCGGATCGCGGAAGCTGAGGAGGACACGGTATTCGTTGAAGCCGAAGTCGCTGCCGCCGCCGGCCTGGGCCACACCGGACGGCCGCAGGCTGATCCGGGTGAACAGGTTCATCGAGCGGTTCGAGCCCCAGAGGTTCTGCCGCCCGACCTCGAAGAAGCCGCGTCCGGCCAGCTCGAGCCGCTCGCTCGCCTGTCCGCCCGGCGTGTCCTGGCGCAAGTAGCGGCCCAGCTCGACGCCGGCGCCGTAGCCGATCGACGTCGGCGGCGCTTCGTCGACGGTGACCACGACGTCGCGCTGCGCCTCGCCGCCCGCGCCGATGTCGGTGATGGCGACGCGCCGGAACAGCCCGAGCGCGCGCAGCCGCCGCTGGCTCTCGAAGACGTCGGCGAGGCCGAGCGGCTCGCCGGGCTTCAAGGTCAGCGTCCGCACGACCGTGTCGGTTGCCGTGCGCCGGTTGCCGACGACCAGGATGCGGCCGACGCGCACCAGCGTCCCCTGCGCCACGTCGTAGGCGATGTCGACGACCGGCTTGCCGTTCACCGGCTGCACCGTCGACAGGACGCGGGCGCGATCGTAGCCGCGATCGAAGAGCACCGCCGACAGGGCGTCGCGATCGGTGGCGACGAGCGGCTCGTAGAATGGCGCGCCGGGGACCAGCATCAGCTTGGCGCGCAGGTCGGCCTCGGGCACGCCGGCGACCCCAGTGAGGCCGACCGCGCCGACGCGCACCAGCGCGCCTTCCCTGACGACGAGCCGCACGTCGACCAGACCGCCGCGACCCGGCCGCGCCGTCGCGGTGTCTGCGGTGCGCTCTTCCGCCGTCAAGTCGATGCGGACGTCGCGGTAGCCGGCACGGCGGTAGCGCTCGGTCAGCGCGGCGGTCTGGCTATCAACCGTGCTCTCGACGAAGACCTCGCCCGGCACCGCCTGCAGCACGGTCGCGATGTCGGCGCGGGTCAGCGCCTGCGCGCCCTCGACATCGACACGCCCGATCCGGAACACCTCGCCGGCCTTGACGGTGAACGTCACGGCGAGGCCGCCGGGCGTGGCATCGCGGCGATAACCGACCTCCGCCTTCCAGTGGCCCTGCTGTTTGAGGTGCTGCTCGATGCGGCGCAGCGAGTCCTCGAGCAGGTCCTCGTCGACCGACGCTTCGCGCGCCACCGGCACCAGTTCGGCGCGCCGCGCCTCGGGAACCGGATCGCCTTCGAAGCGCAGCGAGACCAGCGGTCCAGGCTCGATCGTGATGGCGACGTCGATCAGCGGATCGCCGGCCGGCGAGGTGCCGGCGGGCGACGGCCGCGCGATGGCGGTGGCTTCGTAGTGGCCGTCGCGGCGCAGCCGCGTCCGCACCGCGTCGAGCCGCCGCTCGATGGCCGGGCCGTCGTAGATGGCGCCGGTGGCGACGTTGACGTCGCTGCGCACCCGGGCCGGCAGGCGGTCGCCGGCGATCGACACCCGGCCGACGCGGGCACGGCGGCCGGCGGCGACGTCGAAGCGCAGCGTGGTCCGCC
>JANOIR010000254.1:0-2726 GCA_031407765.1 Vicinamibacteraceae bacterium | reverse complement strand
GACCTCCTCGGCCACGCCTCGATCACAACCACCGAGCGGTACGACATCCAGACGGTCGCCAACCTCAAGATCGCCGCCGCCTAGATCGAACGCGGCCACGCATTCGCCCCATCCGCGCGCACAAAGTTTCAAGATTCTTTCAAGATCCCGGCCTCGAATGCGGGGTCAGGCACACCACGGGCCGTGCCTGCGATCGAGGCTAATGAGTTGCGGGACTTGAACTTGGGAGATTGGCTGGGACGCAGGGATTCGTGACTTGCTAGCGGCGAGCGCCGCAAGGCGTGAGGCGCGGCATGCCCGAAGACCTGCCGACCAGCCAATGAGCGACCCGAGGGGAGCGAATTGGCTGGGACGCAGGGATTCGAACCCCGATAACGGCGTCCAGAGCGCCGTGTCCTACCGTTGAACGACGTCCCAGCACGGGAGGGTCGCGGCAGAATCATCAATTCTAGAGGACTACCGGCTGTTCGGCAACCCCGCCGTCGGACTGGCCGGCATTCCCGCTGGTCGCCCGGGCGCCGTCGACGATGGAACCGACCGCCGTCCCGGCCCTCGCCTGACGCGGAATCGTGACGGGAGACAACCTCGACGGAAACGAATCGTGATACTTCGGGAGCGTGACCTCCCGCCCTCTCGCGCTGCTCCTCGCCGCCCTGGGCCTGTCGGCAGCGTGCTCGGCCACAACCCCCGCGCCGGTGCCCGCTGGAGCGGCGCCGCCGTCGGGCATCGACACGGCGGGCGTCGACACGTCGGTCGCCCCCGGCGACGACTTCTATGCCTACGCCAACGGGGCCTGGATCAAGGCGACACCGATCCCGCCCGACAAGTCGAGCTACGGCGCCTCCAGCATCCTCGTCGACAAGACGCGCAAGCAGACGATCGCGCTGATCGAGGACGCGGCCAAGGCCGGAGCCGGCGCCTCCACCGACGCCCGCAAGGTCGGGGACTTTTACGCCAGCTTCATGGACGAGACGGGCATCGAGGCCCAGGGTCTCGCGCCGCTGAAGCCCGCCCTCGACGCCATCGCGGCGATCGCGGACCGCAAGGCGCTGGCCGGCGCCATCGGCGGCACCATCCGCGCCGACGTCGATCCGCTGAACGCCACCAACTTCCAGACCGAGCACCTGTTCGGCGTCTGGATCGCACAGGGGTTGCGCGAGCCCGAGCGCAACATGCCCTATCTGCTGCAGGGCGGGCTCGGGCTCCCCGATCGCGACTACTACGTCTCGACGAGCCCGAAGATGGCAACGTTGCGAAAGGCCTACACGAGCCACGTCGCCACCCTGCTCGACCTGATGGGCGTCGCCAGGCCCGAGACGCGCGCCGCGGCCATCGTCGACCTCGAGACGCAAATGGCGAAGGTGCACGCCACGCGGGTGCAGTCGGCCGACGTCGGCCTGCCGCAGGTCTGGTCGCGCGAGCAGCTCACCCAGAAGGCCCCAGGACTGGACTGGCCGGTGCTCCTCGATGCCGCCGGTCTGAAGGATGCCCCGAGCTTCACCGTGTGGCATCCGACGGCGGTCACCGGTCTCTCGGCGCTGGTGGCGAAGGCGCCGCTCGAGGTGTGGAAGGACTGGCTGGCGTTCCACACCGTGAACCGTGTGGGCAGCTTCCTGCCCAAGGTATTCGTCGACGCGTGGTTCGCGTTCAACATCAAGACCCTCTTCGGGATTCCCCAGCAGCGCCCGCGGTGGGAGAGCGGCGTCGAGGCGACGAGCGCGGCGCTCGGCGAGGTGCTCGGCAAGCTCTATGTGGAGCGTCACTTCCCGGCCGAGGCCAAGGCCAAGGTGCGGGCCATGGTCGACGACATCACCGGGGCCTTCAGCCGCCGCATCGATGCGCTCGCCTGGATGACGCCGGAGACCAAAGCCAAAGCCAGGGCGAAGGTGAAGACGCTCTACGTCGGCGTCGGCTATCCCGACCGGTGGATCGACTATACGTCGCTGGAAATCGTCCGCGGCGACGCGCTCGGCAACCTGCAGCGGGCCGAGCTGTTCAAGTACCGGCACCAGCTCGCCAAGTTGGGACAGCCGGTCGATCGCGCCGAATGGTGGATGACGCCGCAGACCGTCAATGCGGTCAACCTGCCGCTGCAGAACGCGATGAACTTCCCCGCCGCGATCCTGCAGGCGCCGTACTTCGACGCCGGCCGCGACGCCGCCGCGAACTACGGCGCCATCGGCGCGACGATCGGCCACGAGATCAGCCACAGCTTCGACGACGTCGGCAGCCAGTTCGACGCGCAGGGCCGGCTCGCCAACTGGTGGACGTCGCAGGATCTGGAGCATTTCAAGGCCGCCGGCGAGGCGCTGGCCGCGCAATACGACGCCTATCGCCCGTTCCCCGACCTCGCCCTCAACGGGCACCAGGTGCTCAGCGAGAACATCGCCGACCTTGCTGGCCTCGCCGCCGCCTACGACGCCTATCACCTGTCGCTGAAGGGCCAGCCGGCCCACGACCGGGACTTTTTCGTCAGCTTCGCGCAGAGCTGGCGGGACAAGGCCCGGGAGGAGGGGATTCGGTTCCAGGTCTCGACCGGCCGACACGCCCCGGACGCCTACCGCGCCGCAACGGTCCGCAATCTCGACCCCAGGTACGCGGCGTTCTCGGTCACGCCGGCGCAGCGGATGTTCCTGGCGCCTGAGAAGCACGGCCGCGTCTGGTGAGCGCCGCACCTCCGGACGGCCGAGTGCCGCCTTGAACAGCCCGCCGGCGAGGGAATGGAT
>JANOIR010000214.1:0-14270 GCA_031407765.1 Vicinamibacteraceae bacterium | reverse complement strand
AGGCGGAGGAAGCGGTTGTCGGTGGCGTCGGTGAACTCCGCGATCTTGATCCGCGGCTCCACGGTCAGTTGTTCGTCGAGGATCACCTGCGAGGCGTTGCGCTGGGCGTGGATGTTCAGGATCAGCGTAGATGGGAACTTCGCTTCGTACTCGAGCTCGGCGGAGACGCGAAAAAGCATGGTGATCGTCCTGGGAGCAAGCGCCGTGCCGACCAGTGGGCTGAGGCGTGCCAATGATACCGGGTGACCGTTTGGCGCATGACAGAATGGACGCGCGACACATGCCCCAGCCCGCCATTCACGTCGCCGGCATTCGAAAGGCCTATGGGCGTACCGTGGCCGTCGACGACGTCTCCTTCGATGTCCAGCCGGGGGAGATCTTCGGCCTCATCGGGCCAAACGGCGCCGGCAAGACGACCACCATGGAGTGCGTCGAAGGCTTGCGCGCGACCGACCGCGGCACGATTGCCGTCCTCGGCCTCGATCCGGGACGAGACGCCGTCGCCCTGCAGGAGCGGATCGGCGTCCAGCTCCAGGAGGCGCAACTCCAGAAGCGCATCAAGGTGTGGGAAGCGGTGGATTTCTGGGCGTCGCTCTATCGCCGCTCCGTGGACGGGGACCGCCTCCTCGATCAGCTGGGCCTGGCGGCGAAGCGCGACGCCTGGTTCATGACCCTGTCGGGCGGGCAGAAGCAGCGCCTTTTCATCGCACTCGCCTTGATCAACGATCCGGAGCTCGTGTTCCTCGACGAGCTGACGACCGGTCTCGATCCACAGGCGCGGCGTGCCATCTGGGACCTCGTGCGAGGCATCAGGGATCGCGGCAAGACGGTGTTCCTGACGACGCACCTCATGGAGGAGGCGGAGCGCCTCTGCGACCGGATCGCGATCATCGACCACGGCCGCATCGTGGACATCGGGGCACCGGCCGATCTCGTCGGCCGTCATTGCCCCGATCGCGCGGTCATCATCACCACCGGCGATCCGTTCGCCGAGGCTCGGTTCGGTGCGATCCCGCACGTCGCGAGCGTCACTCGCGATGGTCAGGTCGTCACGGTACGAGGGAGCGGCACCGACCTGGTGACACGGGTGATCCACTGCCTGGCCGAGCACCGCATCGCGGTGGACGACTTCCGCACCGAGCTGCCGACGCTCGAGGATGTCTTCCTCAAGCTCACCGGTCACGCCGTCCGCAACTGAGGCAGAGATTCATGCTGCGTGGCTTGTGGCGCCTCGCCTGGCTCGAGATCAAGATTTTCCTGCGCGAGCCGCTCGGCGCGATCGGCGGCATCGCCATTCCGGTCGTCGCCTTCGCGATCATGAGCCGCGTCGGTGGACCGCAACGAGCGAACAACCCGGGGATACCGCGTTTCATCGCGGCCGACCTGCCGGTCTTCGCCGGCCTGCTGACCATCTTCAGCGCGGTGCTGTCGTTCGTGGCGATCATTGCGATCTATCGCGAGGGCGGCATCCTGAAGCGCCTGCGCGCAACGCCGGTTCGGCCCTACACGATCCTCACGGCGCACGTCATCGTGAAGCTGCTGTTCACCGCGGTCACCCTGGCCGCGCTGGTCGTCGCCGGGCGCCGGGTCTATCCGCTCGAGAGCGGCGTGCCGATCGTGTCCTTCGCCGTCGCGCTCCTCTACTGCACGCTGTGCGTGCTCGCGCTCGGCTTCGTCATCGCGAGCCTCGTTCCGACGGCGCGCTTCGCGCAGCCGATCGGCACGCTGATCCTGTATCCCATGCTCGGGGTGTCGGGCCTCTTCGTGCCGGTCGAGGCTCTGCCCTCCGCCCTGCGCGGACTGGCGCGCGTGCTGCCGCTCACGTATGCGGTCTCGCTGCTGCGCGGTATCTGGCACGGCGAGGGCTGGCTCGCCCATGCGGGCGACGTCGGCATCCTCGCGGTCATGTTCGTCGCCTGCCTGGCCCTGTCGACGCGCGTCTTCCGTTGGGAGTAAGGGCTCGGGTCCGAGCCCTTACCGCGTGACGCGATCGTCAGCGCGCGGCCAGGAACGCCCGAAGTGCGGCCTTGACGGCCGTCCCGACGTGCGGCGGGACCTGTGGCTCAGGCAGCGCCCGGCACACCGCCAGCGTGCGCTTCAGGGTGGCGCAGTCGTCGCGGCAGTCGGCGCAGCCGGTGAGGTGCGTCTCCATCCGCGCGCACACCGCCGGGTCGATGTCGCCTTCGAGGTGCTCGGAGAAGAGCCGCACCACGTCCGGGCACCGGCGCGGCCGCCCACCGGCCTCCGGCGCGCCGCGCATCGGGGCGAGCCGCTGGCGTACCGCGACCCGGGCCCGGTGTAAACGGCTCTTGACGGCGTCGACGCCGAGACCGAGCACCTTGGCGACCTCGGGCGCCGACAGGCCTTCGACGTCCCGCAGCAGCAGCACCTCCCGCTGACCTGGCTCGAGCCCGTCGATCGCCGTGATCAGCGCGGCTTCGAGCTCGCGGCTGGCGGCAGTCTGTTCCGGCCCCGGGGCTGGATCGGCCAGGCCCAGTGCGGCGTCGCGCGCCGAACCGTCGATGGGTTCTTCCGCCACGGGCGCGAACTTGCTGCGGCGCCGCTTCTTGAGGCAGAACCGGCGGGCGATTGTATACAACCAGGTGGACACCGAGGCGTCGCCGCGGAAGGCGGGCAGCGACCGGGCCATCGAGATCAGGCTCTCCTGCGCGACGTCACCGGCGTCGTCGACGTTGCCGCACATGCGCAGGCCGAACCGGTAGAGGTGCGGCTGGTAGCGCACCAGCAGCGCCTCGAGCGCCTTCGCGTCGCCCTGGCGCGCGGCAGCGAGCAACTCGTCGTCGCTCCGGGCCGCCCCGCCCGCCTGGATTTCCCCGCCCATCTGCACGAATTCTCACACGTTCCCGGACGCCCCGAACCCTTTGCGCGTGGACTGGCTCTCACCGGGCGTGGACGCAAGACCTGGAGACACACCGTGACCGTCGAGCGTCGATACCGCCCCTTGGAGCCCGTGATGAAGGTCGCGCTGCTCGCGCTCGCCGTCATCGCTGGCGCGGCGCCGGCACTGGCGCAGACCCCGCTGACCCTCGAGGAGGCGATGGCCCGCGCCCAGGACGCGACCCCCGACGCCAAGGTGTTGACGGCGCTGGTCGCGGAGGCCGACGCGCGGGTTCGCCAGGCGAAGGCCGCCTTCCTGCCGCGGGTCGATCTGACCGAGACGGTGCAGCGCGGCAACCAGCCGGTGTTCGTGTTCGGCTCCAGCCTGGCGCAGCGCCGGTTCACCGAGGCGCAGTTCGCGGTCGCGTCGCTCAACGATCCGGACCCCATTACCAACACCCGCACGGCCTTCGCCATGGCCCAGCCGGTGTTCGACGCCGGCGCCACCCGGCTCGGCGTGCGGACGGCCGTCCTCGGCCGCGACGTGGTCGCGGCGATGCGGACCGAGGCGCGCCAGGATCTGGCCGTCCGCGCCGCGCGGGCGTTCGTCGGCGTCCTCCAGCTCGAAGCGGCCGTCCGCGCTGCGGACGCGGCGCTCGAGGCGGCGGAGAGCGATCGTCAGCGGGCGCGCGCCAGGCGCGAGGTCGGCGTGGCCACCGACGCCGACGTCCTCGCCGTCGACGTGCACCTCGCGGACATGCAGCAGCGCCGGATCGCGGCCGTCGGCGACCTCGCCGTCGCCCGCATCCAGCTCGCCGACGTCGTTGGCCTGCCGCTGAACGCGGCGATCACGCTGGCCCCGCCGGTGCCACGCACCACCCCGCTCGACGGCGATGCGCTCGTCCGCGCCAGCGCCGAGCATCCGCAGCGCCGCCAGGCGGCGCTCCAGCAGCAGCTCGCCGACACCACCCGGCGCAGCGCCCGCGCCGCGCTGTGGCCGAGCCTCACCGTGCAGGCAGGCTGGGAATCGAACGGACCCACGTTCGGCGAGCAGCGCGCGAGCTGGGTGCTCGGCGCAGAGGTGCGCGTGAACGTGTTCAAGGGCCTGGCCGACCGGGCGCGCCTGGCTGAAGCCGGGCACGCCGAGGCCCGCGCCGACGCCGAGCGTGAGCGGACCGGGCGCCGCCTCGACGTCGAGATCCACGCCGCGATCGCGCAGCTCCAGGCAGCACGGGCCCGCGAAGACGCCGGACGGACCGCGCTCGCTCAGGCACGCGAAGCGCAGCGCATCGTCCGCGATCGCTACGACAGCGGCCTGGCGACGGTGACCGACGTCCTTCGCGCCGCCGAGGCCGCGCTGAACGCCGAGTCCCGCACCACGGCGGCGCAGATGGACGTGATTCTCCGGACGGTGGCCCTCGACCGGGCCGTCGGCCGGCTGTGAGCAGGGCTGCCTCGACGAGCAAGGACAGGACCGTCATGACGCGACTCAGTGGACTCATCGCGCTCGGCATCGCGGCCAGTGGGCTGGCCGGCTGCAGCGCGACTCGACCGGGCCCGGAGCCTCACGCCCAGGCCCCCGTGGCAGTGACCACCGCGCCGGTGGCCGCGGTCGACCTGACCGAGCGGGTGGAAGCCGGCGGCATCGTGGCCGCGCGCGAGTCGGCGCTGGTGTCGAGCCGCATCGTCGCGACCATCCTGACGGTCGCCGTGCGCGCCGGGGATCGCGTCCGCGCCGGCGACGTCCTCGTTACGCTGGACGCCCGCGACATCGGCGCCAACGCCCGCCAGGCCAGCGCCGGCGCGCTGGCGGCGGAACAGACGCTGGCCCAGGCGCGAACCGGGCAGGCCGCCGCCGAGGCCGATCAGCGGCTGGCGGCGGCATGGCACCAGCGCATCACCACGCTGCACGCTCGCAAGGCCGCCACCGATCAGGAACGCGATGAAGCCGAGGCCCGCCTGGCAGGCGCGACGGCGCGCGTGAACGGCGTCCGCGCCGGGATCGACGCCGCCGGCGCCACGCTCGTCGCGGCGCGCGCCGCAGAGGGCTCGGCGGCGACGACGGCGTCGTTCGCGGTCCTCCGCGCGCCCTTCGCCGGCGTCGTCAGCGAGCGCCTGACCGATCCGGGCAACCTGGCCTCACCGGGGATCTCGCTCCTGCGGCTGGAGTCCCTCGGGGCGCGCGAGGTCCGGGTGCGCGTCGACGAGGCGCGCGCGGCGCACGTCCGGGCGGGCGATCGTGTGCGCGTGCTGGTCGACACCGGCGGCGAGGCCGCCGCAGCCGACCACGGGGTGGACGGCGTGGTCCGCGAGGTATCGCGGACGGTCGCCGCCGATCCCCAGGCTTTCACCGTGACCGTGGCGCTGCCGGCGACGGCGGCACCGCCGATCGGCGGGTTCGCGCGGGTACGGTTCGCCGGCGCGGCGCGCCGCGGCCTGGCGGTCCCGGCGAGCGCGATCCGGCGTCACGGGCAAGTGACATCGGTGTTCGTGGCGCGGGACGGCATCGCCCGCCTGCGGCTGGTGCACGCCGGGCCCGTCGGCCCGCATGGCGTCGAAGTGCTGGCCGGCCTCGACGCGGGCGAAGCGGTCGTCGTCTCGCCGCCCGTGCGCCTGCAGGATGGCGCGCCGATCCACGCCGCGGCATCGCGCCCGGGAGCGGCGTCATGAACGCCAGCCTCGGCGTGGCCGGACGGCTCGCGGCCACGTTCGTCCGCTCGAAGCTCACGCCGCTGTTCATCGGCGGCTCGGTCGCGCTCGGCGCGTACGCGATCATCGCTTTGCCGCGCGAGGAGGAGCCGCAGATCATCGTGCCGATGGTCGACGTGTTCGCGGCGCAGCCCGGCGCCACGCCGACCGAGATCGAGCAGCGCGTCACCCGCCCGATCGAGAAGCTGCTCTGGGAGGTGCCTGGCGTCGAGTACCTCTACTCGACGTCGAGCCCTGGCCAGTCGCTGGTGATCGCGCGGTTCCGGGTCGGCGAGGACGAAGAGCGCGCGCTGGTCCGCCTGAACCAGAAGCTCCAAGCCAACGCCGATCGGATCCCGCCCGGCGTGTCCGCGCCGATCGTCAAGGCGCGGTCGATCGACGACGTGCCGATCGTGGCGATCACGCTGTGGGGCGGCCGCTACGACGACGACGCTCTGCGTGTGGTCGCCGCGCAACTGCGCGAGGCGCTGGCCGAGGTGCCTGACGTGTCGGAGGTCACCCTGCTCGGCGGACGCCCGCGCGAGATCGCCGTCGAGCTCGATCCCGCGCGCCTCGCTGCGGCCTCGCTCGATCCGCTGCAGGTGTCAGCCGCGCTGGACGCCGCTGATGCCCGCGCGACCGGCGCCGGCGCCGTGATCGGCGGCCACGTCGCGCGGCTCGAGGCAGGCCGTCGCATCGACAGTGCCGGCGCGCTGCGCGACGTCGTCCTCTCGACCGACAACGGCCGATCGATCCAGCTCCGCGACGTCGCACGGGTCACCGACGGCGCCGCGCCGCCGACGTCGTACGTGCGCTTCCACTCGCGCCGCGACGGCACCCATCCGGCAGTGACGCTGGCCATCGCCAAGCGCAAGGGCACCAACGCCATTACCGTCGCGCACCAGATCGAGGCCAAGCTCGCGGCGGTGCGGCCGGCGCTCCTGCCCGGGGACCTGCACGTCACCGTCACCCGCGACTACGGCGAGACCGCGGCCGAAAAGTCGAACGAGCTCCTCTACCACATGTTCCTGGCCGTGATCTCGGTGTCGGTGCTGATCGCCCTCGCGCTCGGCGTCCGCGAGGCCCTGGTCGTGCTCATCGCCATCCCAGTGACGCTGGCCCTCACCCTGTTCGCCTTCTCGCTCTACGGCTACAGCCTGAACCGGATCACGCTGTTCGCGCTGATCTTCTCGATCGGCATCCTGGTCGACGACGCGATCGTGGTGGTCGAGAACATCGTCCGCCACGCGCGCCTCCAGGCCGGCACCGGCGCCAGCCTCACCGCGATCACCATCCGCGCCGTCGACGAGGTGGGCAATCCGACCATCTTGGCCACGCTGGCGGTGGTGGCCGCGATCCTGCCGATGGCCTTCGTCGGCGGGCTGATGGGGCCGTACATGGAGCCGATCCCGGTCGGCGCCTCGGCGGCGATGCTGTTCTCGCTGGCCGCGGCGTTCATCGTCACGCCGTGGGCCGCGGCGCGGCTGCTGCACGCCGACGGTGGCGGCCACGGCGCGGCGGCCGAAGGCCGCGCCACCCACCTCTATCGCCGGATGATGGGCGCGCTCGTCGCCGAGCCACGCGTCCGCTTCGCCTTCCTGGCCGGCGTCGGGCTGCTGCTGCTCGCGGCGATGGCGCTGGTGCCGCTCGCGCTCGTCACGGTCAAGATGCTGCCGTTCGACAACAAGAGCGAATTCCAGGTCGTGGTCGACATGCCCGAGGGCACGGCGCTCGAGCACACCGCGCGCGTCTCGGCGGAGCTCGCCGACGCCGTCCTGCAGGACCCGAGCGTGGTCGACGTGCAGAGCTACGTCGGGCTGTCCGCGCCGTACAACTTCAACGGGCTGGTCCGGCACTACTTCCTCCGCCGCGGCCCGCAGCTCGCCGACCTGCAGGTCAACCTGCTGCCGCGGGATGAGCGAAGCGAGCAGAGCCACGACATCGCCAAGCGCGTGCGCGAGCGCCTGCTGCCGATCGCGCGGCGATTCGGCGCCACCATTCAGGTCGCCGAGGTGCCGCCGGGGCCGCCCGTGCTGCAGACGCTGGTTGCGGAGATCTACGGCCCCG
Source organism: Vicinamibacteraceae bacterium (assembly GCA_031407765.1). GTDB lineage: Bacteria > Acidobacteriota > Vicinamibacteria > Vicinamibacterales > Vicinamibacteraceae > JBDSLU01. The sequence continues at coordinate 6,677 of JANOIR010000214.1, read as the reverse complement.
ATCCGTCGCGCCGCCTCGAGCTCGCCGGCCGCGTCAAGGCTGTGCTCGAGCAGACGCCAGGCGTGGTCGACGTGGACTGGTACGTCGCCGCAGCGCAGCCGAAGACGTCGCTGGTGGTCGACGAATCCCGCGCCAGCGCCGCGGGCGTCTCGGCGGCGCAGGTATCGGCGGCGGTCCATATGGCGACCGAGGGCCGCACCGTCGGCCTCCTCCACGATCCACAGGCGCGCGAGGACGTGCCGATCGTCGTGCGGCTGCCGCGCGACGCGCAAGGATCGCTGGCGGCCGTGCGCGAGCTGCGGCTGGGGCCGCGCCTGATCGCGATCGGTGAGCTGACGCGCGAAGCGGCAGAGACCGAAGCCGAGAGCATTTATCACAAGAACCTGCTGCCCGTCACCTACGTGACTGGCGATCTGGCAGGCGCCGCGGAGAGCCCGGTCTACGCTATCGGCCGTATGAACACCGCAATCGCGGCCATTACGCTGCCCGAAGGCTACGCGTTCGACATCTACAACACGCGGCAGCCGTTCGACACGACCAGGTACGCGATGAAGTGGGACGGTGAGTGGCACATCACCTACGAGGTCTTCCGTGACCTCGGGCTCGCCTTCGCCGCGGTGCTGGTGCTGATCTACGTGCTGGTGGTGTGGTGGTTCGAGGCCTTCGACGTGCCGTGGACGATCATGGCCGCGATTCCCTTCTCGCTGGTCGGCATCCTGCCCGCGCACGCGGCCATGGGTGCGTTCTTCACCGCCACCTCGATGATCGGCTTCATCGCCGGCGCGGGCATCGTCGTCCGCAATTCGATCATCCTGGTCGACTTCATCGAGATGCGCCTGCGCGAAGGTATGCCGCTGGCCGAGGCCGTCGTCGACGCCGGGGCGGTCCGCTTCCGCCCGATGGCGCTGACCGCCGCAGCGGTGATCGTCGGATCGGCGGTCATCCTGTTCGACCCGATCTTCCAGGGCCTGGCGATTTCGCTGATGGCCGGCGAGGTCGCGTCGCTGCTGCTCTCACGCGTCGCCGTGCCGGTCCTCTACTTCATGACCCGCCGGACCCGGCCGAGCCCGGTGGTCGTGGCCACCGAGACGCCGGCGGAGGGGCTGTCGTGACGCCCGAACCCCGTCCACCCGATCCCGTGAGGAGACCATCATGACCGTCGAACGTGCCCTTCGTCTGATCGCCGGCGCCGTCGTGGTGCTGAGCGTGCTGCTCGGCATCTACGTCAACGCCACCTTCCTGTGGCTCACGCTGTTCGTCGGCGTGAACCTGTTCCAGTCGGGGTTCACCAACTGGTGCCCGGTGATGACGATCCTGCGGATGAGCGGCCTGTGCGAGACCAGGGGCACGGCGCCGGCGCCGAACGCGCGGTAGTTCGCCCGACGGCCTGCGTTACGGTTCGGGGGCGGCCGCCGGCGGCTGACCCGCGAACGCCCGCCGCAGCAGCTCGATGGCCTGCGGCGCCTGCGCCGGCACATCCGGACTCGACGCTTCGATGCTCAGGCGGCCGGTGTAGCCGATCTCGCGGAGCCTGGCGAAGAACGGCGCGTAGTCGAACTCGTCCCACTTCAGCGGGAACACGCGGCCCTGCGGGTTGGCCATGTGGAGGTGGCGGAGGTGATCCTTCGCCTCCACGATGATCTTCGGATCCTCGTTCTCGATGGCGAGATGGTAGAAGTCGATCAGCAGCTCGAAGTTGGGGTGGTTCACCGCCTTCACCAGCTCGAAGCCTTCCCCCGCCGTGTTGATGATGTTGGTCTCCTGGCGGCGCAGCGGCTCGATCACCACGGTGATGCCCTGCTTCTGGGCCTCGGGGGCGATGCGCTTGCCGAAGGCGACGAGCTGCGCGAACGCCTGCTCCTTCGGGAATCCGTCCGGCACCCGGCGCGCGCCGCCGCTGCCGAAGCAGAGGATCTTCACGCCGAGCCGATTGAGGCGGGCAAACGCCTTGGTGACGTAGGCCATCTGCTCGTCGGGACTGGCTGCCTGGGGCCCGGTCAGCTTGAGAGTGGCGGGCAGGAAGAGGTTGGCGTTCGGCGTGGGGATGCCGACCTTCTTCACCTGCTCGACGGCAGCCTCGAACTCGGCGTCGGAGAGTGCGGCGATCTCGGTGGTGCCGAGCTCGACGTAGTCGAATCCCGCTGCCTTGGCGATCTCCAGCCCCTTCAGGCCGATGCAGTAGCCGATGGGGTTCTTGCCGGCCTGCCCGTCGATCGGGAGCGTGGACAGGGCGAGAACGAAGCTGACGACGGCAAGCCAACGTTGCATGGAACGCAGCGTGAATCGCCGCGCCGTCGATGTCAACGCCGGATCTCGCCGGATTTCCGCCCCCGCCGGTTCGGCATCGCGCGCATCATGATCCCGAACCCGAGGAACACGAGGCCCATCAGCAGCAGGCCGGCCGGAAGTATCCGCTCCCTGAACGCCGTGACCTCGAATCGGATCACGTTGGGATCGCCGGGCCGGTGGCGGATCCGGTGCCGCGATCCGCGTTCGTAGGCGCGCAGCCGCTCCTCAGCGCCGGTCCGGCTCGAGCTGCTGTTGCCGGACATGGTCCGGCTCGTGATGCGGACGCCATCGACGTCGTACGCGAACGTGACCTGGATGTCGAAGGCCGGGCGCGACGTGCGCTTGCCGGCCGACGTGGAGTCCACCGCGACGACGGCTCCGGCCACGGCGGTGGCCTCCACCTCCGGCCAGTCGAGCGCCGTGCCCTGCGACCACAGCCAGGCGCCGATGCCGCCAAGACCCACACCAATCGCCACGAAGAGCGCCGACACCAGGCGCAGCGTCCGGGCCGACCCGTCCGGGCCAGCCTCGCGCGCCCGCCACATCATCGGCGCGAGGCCACACACCGCGAAGATCGCGCCCAGGAACGCCAGCACGCCCGGGAGGAATAGGTTTGTGACGGTCGGCCCCAGCTCGTGCCGGACGTCGCCGGGGTCCGCCGGGTTGACGGCGACCACCACCCGCGCCCCCGCGGGGTAGCCGTCGACGTAGGACCGTACGGCGTCATACGAGCTCGAGCTCCAGCTCGGCACGGTCGTGATCCGTCGCGGGCCGCTTCCGTCGTTCAGCTCGAACACGATCTCTGCCTGATGCTGCCCGGGGCTCTTCGGGTTGACGACCCGGCTCGAGACGACGCGGGCCTCCGCCCGGGGCCACGACAGCGGTCGCGTGATGGTGGCGTTGTAGGCGTAGGCCGCTCCCGCGAGCAGGACTGCGCCAACGGCCAGGAACACGAAACCGAGGGCGTTGCCCTTCAGCCTGCCGGGGCTCACCTCGCCTCGCCCATGTGAAACGCTGGAAGTAGCATGAAGGCCGGCTGGTTCCTTGATAAACGCAATGGATAGCAAATCACAAGGCAGGGCCGGCTGATTCGTCACCCAGCCAAGTGCGGGGCCAGCGCCTGGCATCGATTGTCGCAGCGGTGGCGTAGGACGTGCAGGACGCCATTCCGCCTATCCATGATTCGAATCATCGTTTCGACGCTTGTCTTCCTGTCTCTGGCTGCCGCCTCGGCGGTAGCTCAAACCTCGGCCACACTCGTCGGCATCGTCCAGGATGCGCAGGGCGGCAGGCTGCCCGGCGTGACCGTCCGGATCCGCGACGTGGCGACCGGCGCGGCCCGCGAGATCGTCACCGACGCCGAAGGCCGCTTCCGCGCCGCGGCGCTGTCCGCCGGCGAGTACGAGCTGCGGGCGTCGCTGCAGGGGTTCCGGCCGCTGCTGCAGAGCAGCCTGCGGCTGACCGTCGGTGAGAGCGCGGCGGTCACGCTGACGCTGCAGCTCGGCACCGCGGAAGAGGTGACCGTGCAGGGCACGACCGGGCTGAGCACGCAGACCGGCGACCTCAGCTATCTCACCGATCAGCGGACCATCGAACAGATCCCGGTCAACGGCCGCAACTACACCGACCTGATGCAGCTGATTCCGGGCGTCACGGTGTTCCCGAACCGCGATAACGGATCGGTCGTGGCGCACGGCCTGGCGATGAGCGTCAACGGCCAGAACCCGCGCACCAACACCTACCTGCTCGACGGCACGCTGCAGAACGACTTCACCAACAGCCCGGCCAGCAGCGCCGCCGGCACGGCGCTCGGCATGGAGACGATCCGCGAGTTCCGCGTCGCCTCGAACAGCTACAGCGCCGAGTACGGGCGCAGCGCCGGCGGCCAGATCAACGTGCTCACGAAGTCCGGCAGCAACCGGCTCGCCGGCAGCGGCTTCTGGTTCCACCGCAACGACGCGATGGATGCCCGCAACTACTTCGACGTCGACACCAAGCCGTCGTTCTGGCGGCATCAGACCGGCGGCACGCTGGGCGGGCCGCTGCGCACCGATCGCCTGTTCTTCTTCGGCGGCTTCGAGGGCCTCTACGAGAACCTCGGGCGAACGATCGTCACGACCGTACCCGACGACGACGCGCGGCGCGGCGTCCTGCCCACCGGCACGGTCGCCATCAGCCCGACCACGCTGCCCTACCTGCTGGAGTTCCCCACCGCGAACGGCCCGTCGCTCGGCGGCGGCCTGGCGCAGCACCGCTTCGGTTTCGATCAGACACTCACCCAGCATTTCGCGCAGGGCCGCCTCGACGCGGTGCCGTCCGCGGGCTCGCAGTTCTTCGTCCGCTACACGCTCGACGACGCCGAGCAGGCGCTGCCGACCGATTATCCGCAGTTCCCGCGCGCCTTCGTCTCGCGCAACCAGTTCCTGACCGCGGAGTACCGCCGCGCGCTGTCGCCGTCGACGTTCGGCACGGGCCGGTTCGGCTTCAGCCGGACCCGCATCGCCCAGACCGTCGAGTCGAACACGACGCAGGCGGTCTCGCCGTTCGTCCCGGGCCGGCCGACGATGGGCGCCATCGACATCGGCGGCCTGCCGCGCTTCGGCCCGCAGCTCTCCGCCGACCTCGTCCTCGAGCAGGACGTGTTCAGCGGCCAGGTCGACGTCACCCATGCGCGCGGCCGGCATCTGCTCAAGGCCGGCGGCCTCGTCGAGCGCTATGCGGCGACCGAGTTCAACCCGACCTTCAGCCGCGGCGTCTACCGCTTCGCGAGCCTGCAGTCGTTCCTCGCCGGCACGGCCGCCTCCTTCATCGGCCTGACGCCGGAGGGCGACGTCAACCGCCAGTGGGACTGGACGCTGTTCGGCGGCTATGTGCAGGACGACTGGAGCGTCGGCCGCGACGTGACGGTCAACGCCGGCCTTCGACTCGAAGCTGCGACGGTGCCGGTCGATCCGCGCGACGTCAACATGCCGGATCTGCTGGCGCCGGCGCCCACCGTCGGACGGCTCTACCAGAATCCCGGTGCGACGTTCTCGCCACGGATCGGCGCGGCGTGGAACCTGGGCGGCGGCAATCGGACGACACTGCGCGGCGGCTACGGCCTCTACTACACGCTCAACAACCAGCAGGACCTGATCGTCACCGTCACCAACCCACCGGCGACGCCGCGCGTCGTGATCGCCAACCCGTCGTTCCCGGTGCCGCCGTTCGAGCGCGCCGGCGGCATCTCGGTGCGGCCGATCCAGGACGACATCGACTACCCGCGCGTCCACATGTGGAACGTGAACCTGCAGCGGACGCTGTGGGACGGCTGGGTGGCCACCGTTGGTGCGGCCGGCGCGCGCGGCCAGCACCTGTGGCGCAACACCGACATCAACGTGCCGGCCCCCACGATTCTGGCCGACGGGACGCCGTTCTACCCGGCCGGCCTGACCCGGCCGAACCCTCGCTTCTCGGCGATCGAGCTGAAGGCGAGCGACGGCGATTCCTGGTACAAGGCGCTGATTCTCGAAGCGCACCGGCAGTGGAGCCGCGGCTTGCAGGTGCAGACCTCCTACACCTGGTCGACGTCCGAGGACACCACCCAGAACGCCACGTTCTTCTCGGACTCGACGACCAGCTCGGTGTCGGCGATGCCCGAGGTGATCCCCGACTACAACAAGGGGCTGTCCGACTTCCACGCCGAGCACAGCTTCGTCGCCAGCGCGATCTGGCAGATCCCGACGCGGCTCGATCGCGGCAGTGTGCTCGGCGCGATCCTCAACGACTGGCAGGTGGCGGCGATCGTCCGGATGCGCAGCGGCAACCCCGTCACCGCGTTCCTCCAGACCAACCGCTCGCGCTCGCTGTGGGCGCCGTCGCTCGGCCCGGGCACCGGACCCGACCGTCCGAGCTACGCGCCGGGCCGCAGCGGCGAGGACGCCGTCACCGGCGACCCCACGCGCTGGTTCGATCCGACGGCGTTCGTGCTGCCAGCCATCGGCACCCTCGGCAACGCCGGCCGCAACGACCTCATCGGCCCCGATCTCCGCACGACCGACCTGGCGTTCGCCAAGCAGATCCCGTGGGCGCGCCTCGGCCAGGGCGGCCAGGTCCAGCTGCGCGTCGAGATCTTCAACCTGTTCAACCGGGTGAACTTCGGCCCGCCGTCGCTGGTCGCCTTCAGCGGCACCGGCGTCGAAACCGCGCCGCTCGCCTCGTTCGGGCAGATCCGCAGCACGATCACCACGGCGCGGCAGATGCAGGTGGGCGTGCGCGTCGTGTTTTGAGTTCAGGCCGGCAGCGCGTCCATGCGCCGCAGACGGCGCTCGCCGACACGGCGAAGGTAGCGTCGCGTGCCGCGATGCGTGAGCCAGAGCAGGATCGATCCGACGACGGCACAGATCCCC
>JANOIR010000180.1:0-2214 GCA_031407765.1 Vicinamibacteraceae bacterium | reverse complement strand
GCCGCGGGGCACCGAGACGGGCGAGGCGCCCGGCGATCCAGGCGCGAGGAGGGAGAATATCGGGAATATTCGACCGACGAGCAACGCCGAGCGCCGGGATGCATCGCCCGTCGAATGCCGTGGGACTTTCACCACGGGCTGCTAGATCGAGCCCGGTTGTTCGAGCCCCGCACTGACTTCGGCCGGGCATGCGCTCCCCCGTCGCCAATCAGCAAGGCAACGTTCGGACCCGTAAGGCGCATCAGGCAGCGCTGCGGAACAAGGCGCACGCGCCCACGCCACTGCGGACTATTCCGTTGTGGTGCGGAGATTTTCCCGAATCTCTGGCCCTTTTTGCGCCTGGAAGACGCCGACCGGCGGGTATCGGAGTTGCTTACGAACGGGTGGGCCCGGCCGCGCGGCGGCTCGAGGAGTGGGCGCACGCTGAAGGAGCGCTGTGATGGACCGTCCGACGATCACGGTAGACGGCAACGAGGCGGTGAGCCACGTTGCCTATCACGCGAGTGAGATCATCGCGATCTACCCGATCACTCCCGCCTCATCGATGGGCGAGTTCGCCGATGAGTGGGCCACCAGGGGCGAGCCGAACCTGTGGGGCGTCGTGCCCACCGTGATCGAGATGCAGAGCGAAGCCGGCGCGGCCGGCGCGTTGCACGGCGCCATACAATCGGGCGCACTCGGGACGACGTTCACGTCGTCTCAGGGCCTGCTCCTGATGATCCCGAACCTGTTCAAGATGGCGGGCGAGCTGACGCCGGTCGTCATCCACGTGGCGGCCCGCACCATTGCGACGCACGCCCTTTCCATCTTCGGCGACCACAGCGACGTCATGGCGTGTCGCGGTACGGGCGTGGCCATGCTGGCCTCCAACTCGCCGCAGGAGGCGATGGACCTCGCGCTCGTCGCCCACGCCGCCACCCTGCGATCGCGCATTCCGTTCCTGCACTTCTTCGACGGCTTCCGCACCTCACACGAGGTCGCGAAGATCGAGTCGCTCACGCTGGACGATCAGCGCGCGCTGCTCGATGCGTCGGCGATCCGGGAGCATCGCAGCCGCGCCCTGTCCCCCGAGCATCCGGTCGTCCGCGGCACCGCACAGAACCCCGACGTCTTCTTCCAGGCGCGCGAAGCCTCGAACCGGTGGTACGCCGCATGTCCTGCGATCGTGCAGACCGAGATGGACCGACTCGCGGCGCGTACCGGACGGGGCTATTGCCTGTTCGATTACGTCGGCGCCCCCGACGCCGAACGGGTCATCGTGATGATGGGATCCGGCGCCGAGACGGCTGAGGAAGTCGTCCGGCACCTCATGGCCCGCGGTCAGCGCGTCGGTCTCGTCAAGGTCCGTCTCTACCGGCCCTTCTCCGGCCTGGACTTCGTCGCCGCGCTGCCCGCGACGACCAGGGCAGTCGCCGTCCTGGACCGGACCAAAGAGAGCGGCGCGCTCGGCGAGCCGCTCTACCTCGACATCGTCGCCGCGCTCGCGGAGGGCGGCGCCCAGTGCGCCCACCCTTCCACCGTGATCGGTGGGCGATACGGCCTCTCTTCGAAGGAGTTCACCCCGGGCATGGTCCACGCGGTGCTCGACGAGCTCGTGAAGCCGCGCCCGTTGAACCACTTCACCGTCGGCATCCTCGACGACGTAACCGGGATGAGCCTGGCGTACGACCCGACGTTCACCACCGAGGATCCCGAGACCATTCGCGCGGTCTTCTACGGTCTGGGATCCGACGGGACCGTCGGCGCCAACAAGAACTCGATCAAGATCATCGGCGAGGCGACGCCGCTCTTCGCGCAGGGCTACTTCGTCTACGACTCCAAGAAGTCCGGCGCGACGACGGTCTCGCACCTCCGGTTCGGCCCGCGGCCAATCCGCTCGACCTACCTGATCGCCGGGGCCGACTTCGTCGCCTGCCATCAGTTCGGGCTGCTGACGCGCTTGGACGTGCTCGATGTCGCACGACCCGGCGCCGTGATCCTGTTGAACAGCCCGTTCGGTCCCGACACCGCATGGGACCACTTGCCGGCCCCGGTACAGCAAGCCATCGACTACACGCGGCTGCGCTTCTTCGTCATCGACGCGGATCGCGTCGCCGCCGGCGCCGGCATGGACCGCCGCATCAACACGGTGATGCAGACCTGCTTCTTCGCGCTGAGCGGCGTGCTGCCGCGCGACGAGGCGATTGCAGCCATCAAGCACGCGATCGAGAAGAG
>JANOIR010000167.1:0-11453 GCA_031407765.1 Vicinamibacteraceae bacterium | reverse complement strand
CAATCGCCTCGAGGGCCAGCAATCCCAGCAACCTGTCGGCGGCGTTGACGGAACCGTGTAGACCGACCGATCGGCCAGCCACCATGATGGGCTGGCCGTGCACCAAATCGACGCTCATTTCTTGAACCGGCAGGGCCCAGTGCGGCGCACCGAACAGAAGGAAGATCGCCCACGCCACCAGGCAGAGGCTTACCAGGATCGCCCCGGCCCGCGTGACCCGATGCCGGACATCGAGGCAGGCCCACACCAAGTGCCCGAACAGGCCACCCGCGACTGCCGCGGCCAGCGCGAACCACCCGTGCCATTCGCGGAAGACCGACGCAGAGGCGCCGATCGTCGCGCCCACGACGCCGGCAACGACCGCCAGGCGCAGGCTGGTCCACCCCTTTGTGTCGGCGTGTGTCATGTCCGGCAGCTCCGGGAGACATAGACACCGGAAGCCTCGCCGCGGTCTAGCTGCCCGACGGCAGGATGGCAACTACGCGCAGCGGCGCGCCGCTGCCGCCGGCAATCTTCATGGGCAGCGCGATGATGTGTGCCCCGCGCGTCGGCAGCTTGTCGAGACCGGCGAGGTTTTCGAAGGCCGGGATGTCCTTCGCGAACAGCGCCCGGTGCGACTCGAACAGCGTCGACTTCCCGTAGTCGATGCTGGCGGTGTCGATGCCGATCGCGGCGATCGATCGGTTCGCCACGAGCCAGGCGGCGGCCTGCGGATGCAAGCCCGGAAAGTGCAGCTTGGCGGCCCCGGCTTCGCCGCGCTCGGCCGTCCCCAGATACGTTGCGGCGTCGGGCCAGCGTGTCGAGAATCCCGTTCGGATCAGCACGATCGAACCGTCCGGGATGCGGCCGTCGCGGGCCTCGGCGCGCTGGAGGTCGTCCGTCGTCACCTGGTAGTCGGCGCTGCTCGCAGCTGCCGACGTGACATCGATCACCACGGCCGCACCCAGCAGCCGCTGGAGTGGGATCTGGTCGACCGTCTGGTGACCTTGCGCGAAATGGATCGGCGCGTCGACGTGAGTGCCGCCGTGCTCCGAGGTCGCGAAGTCGTTCGCGGCGTAGTAGAAGCCGCCGGGTGTCGGCCCGTCGTGAACCTTCGCGAGCTTGAACGGCGCGGCGGTCGGCCAGAAGATCGCCTGCGCATCGTACGCGTGCGAGAGGTCCACGATGGCGCCGCCGGGGAACGCGGGCGGCGGCGCCGGCGCAGGCACCGGCGCGGGCGGCGACCCGCAGCCGGCAACGGTGAGGAGAAGCAGGGCGCAGAAGGTTCTGGACATGGGGCGCTCCAGGATGGGCGCCCGCATTGTCCCTCGACCCGGCTCAGGGCAGCGCGCCCGCGACCCGCAGGCTCTGTTCCCGGCTCGGGCTGCTGACCGTGTAGATCCGCGTCGGGCGGCTCACGATCACGGTGACGCGCTCCCCACCGGACTCCGCGGCGTCTTCGATCAACAGCGCGCTGCCGCCGGGCAGCGACACGGTCTCGACCACCGCCTCCTCGTCGTCGGGGACGTCCAGCAGCCACGCGGGCCGGGCCGCGAACTCTTCGCCGAGCCGCCGTGCCTCGTCCGCCGGCAGACCACCGGCGCGGAAGATCGTCGTCGCGAACCGCGCCAGCGGGAACGCTGCCGGCATCTCGAGGCGGACCGGTGGCGCCTGGAGCAGCTCGATCTCCCCGGGATACGCCGCCGCCACGATCGGACCGATCGAGGCCCGCAGCGTCACACCGTTCCACTCGGCGGGAACCTCCACATCCGCCGCGCCCTCACGCTGCAGGGCCTCCGCGATTGCCGCCGTGCGAACCGTCTGGCTCACGTCCATCCGTCCGATCACCCACAGCTCCCGCGGCGTGCCCGCGATGCTATCCGGCGGCAGCGCCGGCACGAAGCCGGCCTTTCCGGCGGCGTCCGCCAGCGACGCCGCCCGGACGAGCGCCGCATCGGTGCGGATGCTCGACTCGAGCGGGATCCGCGACAGATCGAGCCGGACGACGGCGACCCGCGTCACGAACCATCGATACCAGAGCTCCTGCGCCAGCGCGCGGCCCGACGGAGCCGCGATCGCCACGACGAGCGTCGCCGCCGCCGTCGCGGCCAACCCGTAGCGCCACACGCGCCGTCTCGGCGGCGCCGCCGCGCGAACCCGCGCCCGTGCCCGCACCATGTCGGGCTCCCACGGTGGCGCGACGACCGCCAGGCGGTCCGCGACCCACTGCGTCTCAGAATGGCTGTCCATAGCGTGCCTCGTACTCCTTCCGGAACGCATCCTGGGCCCGGCGCAGCAGGCTGCCGACCGACGACGCCTGCACTTCGATCGCGATGGCCATCTCCGCGTAGCTCACGTCCTCGGCCCACAGGAGCAGCAGCGTCGCATCGCGGCGGCGCACGGCCGCCAGCACGCCGCGGACCTGCCGGCGTTCGATGCTGCTCGCGTGAAGATCCTCGGGCGTCCGCGGCGCGAGGCCGACGTGGGCCAGCGCCCGCTCGACCCTCGACCAGCGCTGACCGCGGCGCCAGGCGTCGAGGGCGGCGCGAACCGCCGTGCGGTAGAGCCAACCCTCCGCGCCCTCGCCGTGCGCCGACGGATGCCGGCACCAGCGGAGGAACACCTCGACGGCGATCTCCTCCGCCTGCGCCTGGTTGTGGACGATGCGGCCGACGACCCTCGCCAGCCGCCCGAAGTGGGCGCGGAAGAGCGCGTCGAGCCCGTCGCCCGTATCGGCCGACGTGTCGGGGAGCCCGATGGCGTCCAGTGCGTTCACACAGCAAGAACGTGCGAGGCGGTCGATTTGTGGCAAGCGGGACGCACCTGAGAGACGGGAACCGCAGATTACGCCAGCCCTGTCACGAACCGGGCCGGCACCCCCACGTTGTAACAGCAGCGGCTGGCTGCACGCTGCCGCCGTTTTTGGCAGGACTCGAACAGAGGAGACGACATGGCTGCGACCCCGGACGCCGGACGCCTGGACTTGATCACGGTCATTCTCGCCAGGGCCGGTTCGGACCCGGCGCTCCGGGCACAACTCCTGGCCGGGGGCGCCCAGACGCTGAGGGCCCTTGGTGTGGGGATCCCGGCCGGCGTCAGCGTGAACATCGTCGAAGACTCGGCCACGGTCCGGCATTTCGTCATCCCCGCCCCGGTGGGTAGCGGCGAGCTGAGCGACGTGGACCTCGACAAGGTGTCGGGCGGAGCGGGTCCGCAGCAGATGGGCCGTCGGGGCGCGTAGACGGTGGACGCCGAGACCGCTCCGCTGGCCGATCGCGTGGCGCAGACGCGCGCCAGCTTCGACTACCAATGGTCGCACTTGCCCAAGGGGAGTGCCTCGCTCGCCGATCCCGGCTTTCGCGAGGCGCTGCCGGACATCGTCTGCGGCCTCACCGGCCTCGACCGGGGCTGGTTCCGCGGCAAGCGCGTCCTCGATGCGGGATGCGGGCCGGGCCGCTACACGTTCGGCCTCTGCGCGCTCGGCGCGCGCGTGACGGCGGTCGACCTCTCCCGGCCCGCCTTGCGTCAGGCGCGTGACGGCTGCGCGGCCTTCCCGCGGTTCGACGGCGCCGTCGCCGCCGACCTGCGGCGTCCCTTGCCCCTGACCGCGTCGTTCGACCTGGTGTTCAGCTACGGCGTCCTGCATCACACCGGCGAGACGCGCGCAGCCTTCGACCACCTCGCCGATCGAGTCGCGCCCGGAGGCCGCCTGTTCGTCATGGTCTACGGCCAGCCGCGCCCCGACCACCTCGACGACTACAAGTGGTTCCTGTGGTTCGAAGCCTGGCGGCGGCGTTGCCGCGACCTGCCCTTCGCCGCCAAACGTGACGCGTTGACGCCGCAGGCCGACGACGGGCGCCTGCTCGAGTACTTCGACGCCGTCTCGCCTTGGGTCAACGAGCGCTACGAGTACGACGAGGTCCGCGCGTGGTTCGCTGAGCGGGGCTTCGTCGATGTGCGCCGCTGCGCCGACGAAATGGACCACTCCGTCATCGGGCGACGCCCCAGCTAGGCGGCCGGCGCACGGCTCAGGCGCACGATCGTCGAGCTGGCGCCGACCTCAAGTTGCGTGGCCGAGCAAAACGGATCGCGGGCTGGCGCGGGCCGCTCCCGGCGCATAATGCCCGGTACTGTGTCGAGATCACCGTGGCGGACCGCTGCCCTCCTGGGTGGCGCCGCGCTGCTGCTCGCGATCGTCGCCGGAACGACCTCCTGCGGCCGAACGGCGGCGCCGCGGATCGCAGGCGTGCCCGACCGGGTCGACTTCAACTTCCACGTCAAGCCGCTGCTGTCGGACCGCTGCTTCAAGTGCCACGGTCCGGACGATCGCCAGCGCAAGGCCGGCTTGCGGCTCGACGTGCGCGAAGCGGCGTTCGGCGAGCTGGCATCCGGCAACCGGGCGATCGTGGCGGGCAGCACGTCGAAGAGCGAGCTGGTCCGCCGCATCACGAGCACCGACCCCAAGGTGATGATGCCGGCGGCCGACTCGCACCTCGCGCTCGACGAGGTCGAGAAGGCGACGTTGGTCCGCTGGATCGAGCAAGGCGCCGAGTGGAAGCCGCACTGGGCCTTCATCCGGCCCACGGTGCCGGCCGTGCCGGCGGTCGCCACCACCGGCTGGGCGCGCAACGAGATCGACCGCTTCGTGCTGGCCACCCTCGAGGCCCAGGGTTGGCGGCCATCCCCTGAGGCTTCGCGCGAGACCTTCCTGCGGCGGGTGACGTTCGACTTGACCGGCCTGCCCCCGACCGCCGGCGAGATCGACGCGTTCGTCGCGGATCGGCGGGCCGACGCCTACGATCGCGTCGTCGATCGCCTGCTGGCGTCGCCGTCCTATGGCGAGCGGATGGCCGCCGACTGGCTGGACGTGGCGCGCTACGCCGACTCGCACGGCTACCAGGACGACGGCATGCGCGAGATGTGGCCGTGGCGCGACTGGGTGATCGCCGCCTTCAACCGCAACCTGCGCGTCGACCAGTTCATCACCTGGCAGCTCGCCGGCGATCTCCTGCCGCAGCCGACGCAGGAGCAACGGGTCGCGACCGGCTTCAACCGCAACCACATGCAGAGCCAGGAAGGCGGCATCGTCGGCGAGGAGTACCGCACCGAGTACGTGGTCGATCGCGTGAACACGCTTGGCCGCGCCTTTCTCGGGCTCAGCGTCGAGTGCGCGCGCTGCCATGACCACAAGTACGACCCCGTCACGCAGAAGGAATTCTTCCGCCTCTACGCGTTCTTCAACAACGTCAATGAAGTCGGCCAGATCCCGTACTCGGGCGTGCCGAGCCCTACGGTGATCACGACGACGCCCGAGGTCGACGCCACCCTCGCGGCGCTCGCCGCCCGTATCGGCGAGCTCGAGGCCGAGCTCGAACCGGGAGCCGCCCGCTACGATGCCGGCTTCGCGCGATGGCTGTCGTCCGCCGCCGAGGCAGCGCGGGCCGCCGTGGCGCAACCTCCCGGCCTCATTGCGCACTTCCCGTTCGAGACGCCGCGGCCGGTAATCGAGCCGCCGAAGATCGATCCGAAAAAGCCGCGACCGGTGGCGCCGGTGGTCAAGAAGCCGATCAAGCCGGTGCTCACGTTCGCCAACCTCATCGACGCGAAGGAGCGCGGGCGTGCCGGCGACATCGACCGGCCGACCAAGACGGTGCCCGGCAAGATCGGCCTCGCTCAGCAGATTGCCGGCGACAGCTTCCTCGAGGCCGGGAAGACTGTGGCGTTCTTCGAACGCAACGAGCCGTTCTCCGTCGGCCTCTGGGTGCGCGTCGACAAGCCGGGCACGGCCGGGCCGCTGATCGTGCGCAACGGCGGCGTGATGAACGGCCTTCGCGGCTACGAGGTGGTGCTGCGCGCCGACGGGACGCTCGGCGCGGGGCTGCACCACGTCGCGCCTGACAACTCGATCGAGATCGAGACGGCCGCGGCGGTGATGAAGCCGGGCACGTGGCAGCACGTGACCCTGACCTACGACGGCTCGAGCCGCGCCGCCGGCATCGGCCTGTTCGTCGACGGCGTGCGCCCGCCGTCGCGCGTGATCATCGATCACCTGCGCCGCAGCATCGTCCACGACGGCAAGAAGAAGAACTGGGGCGACGCGCCGCCGTTGCGGATCGGGCGCCGCGGCGACGAGCGGCTCGACATGGTGAGCGTCGACGAGCTGCGCGTATTCGATCGGCAGCTCTCGCGCCTCGAGGTGCAGGCACTGGCCGGTGCCGAGGACCCGCTCGGCGCGATCGTGCAGACGCCGGTGGCGGCGCGAGCCGCCGAACAGCAGGCAGCGCTGCGCGAGCACTACCTGCTGCGCGTGGATCCGGCCGCGGCGGCGACGCGGGCCGCGCTGAAAACCGCCATCGGCCAGGAGAACGATCTCCTGACGTCGCGCGTCGAGGTGATGGCCATGCGCGACCGCGCCGAGCCGCGGCAGACCTTCGTGCTCGCGCGCGGCGCCTACGACGCACCGACGGAGCCGGTCCAGGCCGGCACGCCGGCCGCGGTCGGCGCCTTTCCGAAGGGCTTCCCCGCCAACCGGCTCGGCCTGGCCCGCTGGCTGACGGCGCCGGAGCATCCGCTGACCGCGCGGGTGGCCGTCAACCGCTACTGGGCGCAGCTGTTCGGCCGCGGCCTGGTCGCGACACCGGCCGACTTCGGCAGCCAGGGCCGGCTGCCGACGCATCCGGCGCTCCTCGACTGGCTGGCGACGCATTTCGTCGCCTCGGGGTGGGATCTGAAGGCGCTGCAGAAGCGCATCGTGCTGTCGGCGACGTACCGGCAGTCGTCCCTTGCCGACGCCGCGGCGCGCGAGCGCGATCCGGTCAACGAGTGGCTGTCGCGCGGGCCGTCGCATCGCCTGTCCGCGGAGCAGGTGCGCGACGCCGCCCTCGCCGCCGGTGGTCTGCTGGTGCGCAAGGTCGGCGGGCCGAGCGTCTACCCGTATCAGCCGGCTGGCCTGTGGGAGGCGCTGGCGACGCGCAACGCGACGAGCTATGTGCCGGGCAACGGCGACGATCTCTACCGGCGCAGCCTCTACACGATCTGGAAGCGCTCGTCGCCGCCGCCGTCCGCGATCAGCTTCGACGCGGCCGAGCGGCTTTTCTGCACGGTCAGCCGGCAACGCACCAGCACGCCGCTGCAGGCGCTCGTGCTGCTCAACGATCCGCAGTTCGTCGAAGCGGCGCGGGCGCTCGGCACCCGCATGATCCGCGAAGCCGGGGCCGACGTCGGGCCGCGGATCGCGCTGGGGTTCCGGGCGCTCACCGGCCGGATGCCGGCCGACGACGAGCGCGTCGCCCTGGAATCGCTCTACCGCGACGAGCTGGCCGGCTTCCGGCGGCAGCGCGCGGCGGCGGTGCGGCTGCTGGCCGTCGGCGCGTCGAAGCCGCCGCCGGGCCTCGATCCGGCCGAGCTCGCCGCCGCCACTGTCGTGGCATCCACGGTGATGAACCTCGACGACGCCGTCATGAAACGCTAAGGGATCCCCCTAGTCTCCGGGACGGCGTCCGGGACGCTGTCCGGGACGCTCCCGGAGCGCTCTCCCGGAGACGTGGCAGGAATTGCGATGGATGGACTGAACGATCTCAAGTTCAACGGCACGCGGCGCCACTTTCTGTCGTCGGCGAGCCTCGGGATCGGCTCGACGGCGCTGGCCGCGCTGCTCGATCCGGCGATGCTGAACGCGGCGACCGGCTCGGACGTCGCTGCCGCAGGCGGACCGCTGCTCGCCTCGCCGCACCTGGTCCCGCGTGTCAAGCGCGTCATCTACCTGTTCCAGAGCGGCGGACCCTCGCAGCTCGAGCTGTTCGACTACAAGCCGCGCCTCCGCACGATGAACGGCGAGGAGCTGCCGGAGTCGATCCGCAAGGGCCAGCGGCTCACCGGCATGACCGCGCATCAGAAGTCGTTCCCGATGGCCGGCTCGCAGTTCGAGTTCGCGCGGCACGGCCGCAGCGGGACCTGGGTCAGCGAGCTGCTGCCCCACACCGCCCGGATCGTCGACAAGCTGTGCATCGTCCGCTCGATGCACACCGACGCGATCAACCACGATCCGGCGGTGACGTTCGTCCAGACCGGCTCGCAGCAGGCCGGCCGCCCGTCGATCGGCGCCTGGCTGTCCTACGGGCTCGGCTCGGAGAACGCCAACCTGCCCGGCTTCATCGTCCTGCTCTCGCGCGCCCGCGAAGGCGACCAGCCGCTCTACTCGTGGCTGTGGGGCAGCGGCTTCCTGCCGTCGCAGCATCAGGGCGTGCAGTTCCGCGGCGGCAAGGACCCGGTGCTGTTCCTGAACGATCCGCAGGGCATCGACAGGACCAGCCGGCGGCGGATGCTCGATACGTTGCGCACGATGGAGCAGCGCCAGCACGCGCGGGTCATGGATCCGGAGATCGACGCCCGCATCGCCCAGTACGAGATGGCCTACCGGATGCAGACGGCGGTGCCCGACGCCATGGATCTGAAGACCGAGCCCGACTCGGTCTTCGAGCTCTATGGCGAGGACGCCCGCAAGCCGGGGACCTACGCCGCCAACTGCCTCCTGGCGCGGCGCCTCGCCGAACGCAACGTCCGGTTCATCCAGCTCTATCACCAGGGCTGGGACCAGCACGGCGACCTGCCCAAGGACATCCGCACGATGACCCGCTCGGTCGACCAGGCGTCGGCGGCCCTGGTCGTCGATCTCGAGCGGCGCGGCCTGCTCGAGGACACGCTGGTCATCTGGGGCGGCGAGTTCGGCCGCACCAACTACTCACAGGGCAAGCTCGAAAAGGACAACTACGGGCGCGATCACCACCCGCGCTGCTTCTCGGTCTGGATGGCCGGCGGCGGCGTGAAACGCGGCTACACGCACGGCGAGACCGACGAGCTCGGCTACAACGTCGTCCGCGATCCCGTGCACGTCCACGACTTCCAGGCGACGCTGCTGCACCTGCTCGGCGTCGATCACGAGCGCCTGCTCTTCAAGCACCAGGGCCGGCGCTACCGGCTGACGGACGTGCACGGCCACGTGGTGAAAGATCTGCTCGCGTGAGCGAACTGGGCACGCAGTTGGCCGCCTTCGTCGGCCGCTTCCACCCGCTGCTCGTTCACTTTCCGATCGCGTTCCTGCTGCTGGCGGGCGGCCTCGAGCTGCTCGCGCTGCGACGCCGTACCGGGCCGCCCTGGCTGGCCGCCCGCTTCCCGCTGCTGGTCGTCGCCGCGATGGCCGCGGCGATCGCCGCGAGCGCAGGCTATCTGCTCGGCACGTCGGGTGGCTACGGCGGACCGACGTTCGAGCGACACCTCCAACTCGGGATCGTCGTCGCCATCGGCGCGGCGATCACCGCGCTCGCGGCGTGGCGCCGGCAGCGGACCGGGGCCGGCAACGCGATCGTGCGCGTGGCGCTCGTCCTGACGCTGGCCGCGCTGACCGCTGCTGGCCACCTCGGCGCGACGATGACGCACGGCGAGGGCTACCTGACGGAGTTCGCCCCCGCGCCATTCCGCGACCTGCTGGCGCGGCTCTCGCCGGTCACCGGCAGCGTGGCGGTCCTCGGCCCGATCGAGAAGGCACCGGTCTATCCCGCGCTCGTCCGGCCGGTGCTGCAGCGCCACTGCGTCACCTGCCACGCGCCCGGAGCCGCCCGCGGTGGGCTCGTGCTCGACACGCCCGAGGCAATCCTGAAGGGCGGCGATCACGGTCCGGTCGTGACGCCTGGACGCGCGCTCGGCAGCGAGCTGGTGCGGCGGGTGTGGCTGCCCGCCGAGCATCCCGACGCGATGCCGCCACGTGGACAGCGGGCCCTCCCGGCTGCGGATGCCGGGCTCCTCCGCTGGTGGGTCGATAGCGGCGCGTCGTTCGAGCAGCCGCTGGCCGACGTCGAGATCCCCCCGGAGATCCTGCCGGTGATCGAAGCGCGGCTTGGTCCGATCTCGCGCGGCGGTCCGACTCTTCCGCCGGTGACCCTGCCCCCGCCCGATCCGGCGCGGCTCGAGGCGGTTCGCGCGCGCGCCGTCGACGTCCGGCCGCTCGCGGACGGCTCGCCGTTCCTGCAGGTGCGCCTCACCGGTCGCGACACCGCCGGCGACGATGCGCGCGTCGCCAGCCTGGCGCCGCTCGCGCCGCATGTGGTGTGGCTGACGCTCGCCGACAGCGGGATCACCGACGCCGCCTTCCCCGCCATCGCTCGGATGGCCAACCTGACCCGGCTCGACGTCAGCCGCACCGCCGCGACCGACAGCGGCCTGCGCGCGCTGGGCCCGTTGGGTCAGCTCGAAGCGCTGAATCTCTACGGCACCGGCATCACCGACGCCGGCATCACAGCGCTGGCCGCCCTGCCGCGCCTGCGCCGCGTCTACCTGTGGCAGACGGCGGTCACGCCGGAGGGCGTCGCGCGGCTCAAGACGGCGGCGCCGAAGCTGGAGGTCGTGGTGGGCGACGATGCCGAGGGGGAAAGTTCCCAGGCCGGAGGCTTGCGGGCCGCCGGCGGGCGAGCAGATGGCCCGCGCCCGGACACCCCGCGCTGATCGCGCCTTGGCCTGGGCTGGCAGTCCCGGACGACGGGAAGCGCGTCAGCACGACGCTACCGGAAGCGCGTCAGGACGACGTCGACCTCGCGCTGCTTGGTCGTCGACTTCGCCCACTGCACCAGAATCGGGCTCTGATACGTGCCCTGGATCGGGCGGCCCTTGCCTTCGGTCTCGCGGTCGGAGACGAGGAGGCTGACCGAGCGCTTCATCCGCAGGAAACGTGACGCCGGAAACGCGAGCACGCGGGCCGCCAGGCGCTCGACCACCGACTCGTTCATGCGGAAATGGTCGAACAGCTGGTTGAAGACCTGGACCATGTCGTACTTGGCGTAGTCCAGGCTGCGGTTCGGGATGGCGCGCGGCCGGGCCAGCAGGTGCGACGCCTTCTCGCGCATGAAGCGCAGCGGCTCGCGCAGGACCTCGGCGAGGTCGTGGCGCATCAACAGCGTTTCGTATTCGTTGACGGTCAGGCCGGCGTGGCGCTCGCCTTTCGCGAGCTCGATCCGCACCCGCCCCTTGGGAACGTCGTACTTGGTCGTCAGGGCCTCGATCTGCTCGTAGAGCCCGAGCCTGGGGTCCTTCAGGTTGACCGAGTCGATTGGATGCGCCGACACGGGGATGACCAGCCGCTCGCGGACGACTTCTTCTTCCTCGCTGAAGCCGACGATGGTCGTTTGGCGTTGCCGTGCCTGGCCCTCGTTGACGCCGTCGAGATCGACGAAATAGACCGGCTCGCCCGGCCGGTGCCGGTAGGTGACGCAATTGCGCAGTCCGGCGCCGATGAACGCCAGGTGCGAGTCGGCGTTCTGCGGCTCGTTCCGCTTCTGCTCCTCGGACAGCTCGCTGCGCAGCTCGAGCTTGTCGTGCTCGTAGCCGGCGCCCTCCGGGAAAATCGTCTGGAAGACCTTCACGAAGGGCTCGACGCCGGGCTCGCCTTGCTGCTGCAGGCGAGTGGCCAATCCCTGGTCGAGGTA
>JANOIR010000116.1:0-5294 GCA_031407765.1 Vicinamibacteraceae bacterium | reverse complement strand
CGAGAAGCCGCAGAAGTACTTGAGGTCGACGATCCGCGCCAGCCGGGCGTCGGCCGCCTCCAGCCCCTCGAGCGCCTCGCTCAGGTCCGACAGACGGTCGGCATCGGCCCCGGCGTCCGGGACGTCGGTGGCGATCGCCGTGATCTCGAACAGGCCGCCGCGCTTCTGCGCCTGGCGCCGGCGCGAATAGTCGATGATCAGGCCCCGCATCACCCGCGAGGCGTAGCCGAGGAAGCGGTTGCGGTCGGGAAACGTGGCCCGCTCCCGCTCCGAGATGTCGAGGTACGCCTCGTGGAGGACGGTCGTGGCGCCGAGCGTCGCCCCGGCGCCGCGCCTGGCGAGCTCGCGGCGCGCCATCCGGTGCAGCTCGTCGTACAGCGCCGCGAAGAGCTGATCGGCAGCTTCCCGGTCCCCTCCCTCGGCGGTGGCGAAGAGTGTCGAAAGCCTTGAATCCACGCGACCTGCCTACGCCTCCCGTCGGCAGCCGAAGAGTACTACATCGCGATCCGCGACGGCACGGCCGTCAGGCGCGGCCGCACCGAGGCCGGCCATGTCGGCTTTCGGCCGGGCTTTGCGATCTCACCTGTAAGGACGCCGAACAGTCGGGGTCGACAGGGATGGAGGCCGGGATGCAACGACAGGATGTGTGGGCGGTGTCAGGAAACCAGCCATGGGCGTAGCCAGAACCGCGTCCCGGCCGCTCGTGTTGACCCGCGTCGCGGCGCCCAACGCGCTGCTCCTGATCGAGGACTCGGCCGGCGGCGAGCAGCCCCTCAGCGTGCCGGGCCAGCTGGTGGCGGCGACAGCGACGTCGGTCGCGGTCGGCTGTACCGCGCGTGGAGCGACCGAGATTGCGGTCGGCGATCTCGGCTTCGCGCCGCGCGGCCCGGACGCGCCGGTCTTCGACGGCCGTCTGTCGACACCCAGCCGTAGGCTCGCTGTGCGCACTGTCCTCGGCGCGACGCTCCTCGAGGTCACGGTGCCGTCGGTCGACACGGGTCTGCGCGTCTGGACCAATGCCGCCACCGAGCCCACCGCAATCACAATCGCCGTCGATCGAGCGGCCGCCGGCGTCGCCCGCTGACTAGTGGCCTGTATCAGTCATTTCCCTAGTGCCTCTCGGGCGGGGCATCCCGCCTGGCGGCGTTGCTCGTCGCTTACAAATCGCCGATTTGCGCGCTCCTCGCGCCTGGCCAGCCGGGCGCCGCGCCCGAGATCCACTACCGAAATGACTGATACAGGCCACTAGTCAACGGGCAGGCGCCGTCGTCGGTCGAATCGCGTGCTGCCGGCGTCCGGCCGTCGTCACGTGCAGCCCCAGCCAGACGTGGCGGCCGTAGCCGTCGATACCGGAGCCGTGCACCCGGTAGGCGCGATCGAACAGGTTCTCGACACCGCCCACCAGCCGCACGACGGGCGTGAGCTGAAACGCGGCGCCGCCGCCGACGGTGGTCCACCCCGGCGTGCCGCCAGGCGCGATCCGGTGATCGTCGCGATCGCCCTGGGCCAGCCGCCGCTGCGCCGCGGCCACGCGTGCCTGCACGTCGGCGGCGAGACGGCGCCCGGTCCACCGCAGACCGGCGGCTCCGTTCAGCGGCGGAATCCGTCGCATCGGCTGGTCCACCGTCGTCTGCTGACCGCGTGCGTAGGCCGCCCACGCGAACCCGCTCAGCCCCCCGCGCAGACGGTGCTCGCCTTCGACTTCGAAGCCATGCACCGTCGCATCGCCGACGTTCTGGCGCTGGTAGACACGCTGGCCGTCGAGGACGTCGGCGCCGCCGATGCGCGACCGCACCCGGTCGATCAGGTGCGACAGCCCGCTGCGCCAGACCGAGGCTGCGGCGAAGCCGGCCGCACTGCGCCACTTCGCGCCGGCCTCGAGCGCCAGCGATCGCTCCGGCTGCAGGCCGGGCGATGGCACCTCGATGCCGGAGTCGAACAGGCCCAGCGTGCTGACGTCGTCGAGGTTCGGGGCCCGGAAGCCCTGCGACACCGATCCGTAAACGCGGAGCCCTGGCGTCAGCGCGAACGCCGCCGCCCCATGGCCGACGACGGCCCGACTGACGGGCGTCAGCTCACCGAACGTCGCGTCGCGCGCATCGAGGCGCATGCGGGTCGCGCGGATGCCGAGATCGACGCTGGTCCGACCGGCGTCCAGGGCCGCGGTCGCGAAGGCGCCGGTGGCGATCGCCGATGCGCGATCGGGATAGAGACCGCGCCGAGCGATCGTCGCACCGGTGGTCGTGTTCAGGTCGTCCCGCCGGCTGCGCACGTCGTCGGCGTAGACGTCGGCGCCGTAGCGCAGGCTCCAGGCCCGCCACGTGGCGGACTGCGCCTGCAGCGTCACCCCGGTCGTGGTGACGCGATCCTCCTCGCTGATGGCGATCGCCGAGCCCCGGGTCTGACGCTCCCGCCGTTCGCGGGACCGGTGCCAGGAGCCGCGCACGGTCGCCGCCTGCAGCCAGCCGCCGCGCCCTCGCCAGTCGAGCTCGGCGGCCCCGAGCTGCCGCACCTGCGGATCGAAGCTGTAGCGCGCGAAGCCGCGCTGCGCCACCTGGTCGAAGCGCGGCACGTCGAACTGGTGCACGTGCTGGTAGCTCGCGGTGGCTCGCAGGCGCGGCGCCAGCTGTGCCACCAGGACGGCGTCGCCGTTGGTCTCGCGATAGCCGGAGGGCGCTTCCACGCCGAGGCTGCCGCCGGCGCGCAGATCGCCGTAGTCGCGGTTGGCGACACCCGCGGCAAGCGCCAGCCGCGGCGACGCGGCGCTCACATCGACGCGGCCGCTGCGTTCCATACCCTCGTTGACGACCCGGCCCGAGGCCCGCGCCTCGAGACTGGTGCCACCGGCCGCGAATTGCGGCCGCCGCGTGACGATGTTGATCACGCCGCCGAGCGCGTCGCTGCCGTGGCGTACCGAGCCGCCGCCGCCGCGCAGCACCTCGATGCGCTCGATCTGGCCCGGATCGACGGTGGCCAGATACTGATTGGGACCGTAGCGCACGGTGGCGTTGTTGAGCCGCACGCCGTCGACCAGGATCAGCACCTGGTTGCCGACCAGGCCGCGCACGAACGGCGCGCCGCCGCCGTGATTGGTCTTCTGCACCCACACGCCGGGTGTCTGCATCAGCGCCTCGGGCGTCGTCCTCGGCAAGGTGCGTTCGAGCTCGTCCGCCCCGATTACCGCGGTCGACACCGGCAGGTCGAACGGCGCCGCCTCTGACCGTTGCGCGCTGACGGTGAGCGACTCCTGGGTCCGCAACAGGCGACGCGAGAGCGCCACATCGATCGCGCCGTCCGATGTCCCTGGACACTCGACGCTGCGGGCGTCGAACCCCTCGGCCGCGATCCGGATGCGGCACCCGGCGCTCGGCAGATCGGCTCGCGGGATCACGAAGGTGCCGTCGCTCCGCACGGCGATCCGTGTGCGTGACGGCTCGATCCACACGTCCGCGCGTGACACCGCCAGACCCGAGGCTCGATCGACGAGCGACAGCACCACCGACTCGCCGCCTGACGCGGACAGCGGGGCGATCGACACGACGCCGATGGCACCGGCGACGGCAAGGCGACGGAGGCGGAACGAACGCGGGACCATGGCCGCAGGGTACGGAGCCGATGTGACTGGCGTGCGACGACGCGCTGGCGCCAGTATCTCCCGATCCACCACGGGCTGCTGGGCACGCAGGTAACCGAGGTGACGCCGTGTCGGGATCGTGGGGCTCTCTACGTTCTCTCCTGGTGGGGCGCTGCACGACGTGGCGCCCGCAGACATCGATTCGACGAGGAGACGACGTGATGCAAGGTCTGATGCGACAGGTGGCGGTTCCGGTCCTGAGTGCGGTGGTGCTGGTGGGTGGTGGGGCGCAGCTGGCAGCGGCGCAGGGCGCGGAACGCGCCCACCACGCGATCGGCGACCAGCCCGGCAAGGCCGGTGCACTCGTCAAGGCGGTGAGGGAATCGACCGAGCGCTACAAGGACGTGGCCGCCGCGGAGGCCGACGGCTACGGGCTGATGTTCGGTTGCGTGAGCGGCCCGGACCAGGGCGCGATGGGGCTCCACTACGTGAACTTCCCGCTGGTCCAGGACATCGCGCTCGACCCAGCCAAGCCGGAGATCGTG
The DNA here is from genome assembly GCA_031407765.1 of Vicinamibacteraceae bacterium. Lineage (GTDB taxonomy): Bacteria > Acidobacteriota > Vicinamibacteria > Vicinamibacterales > Vicinamibacteraceae > JBDSLU01. The sequence goes on along the minus strand of JANOIR010000116.1, from coordinate 1,175 downwards.
ATCTACGAGCCGCTCCCGAACGGGCGCAAGCGGCTCGTCGGCGCCGACTTCCTCATCTTCGCCGCCGACTGGCACGCCAAGCACACGGAGACGCCGAAGGTCATGGGACAGCTCATGCACCTGATCGAAAGCCCCAACCGCTACGGCCTGCCGGCGTTCTACACGCTGCACGTCTGGGCGTGGAAGGAAAGCCCCGCCGGCCCGTTCGTGAACTGGCACCCCACGGTCTCGTGCGGCGCCTTCGACGATCAGAACGACTGACGGATGACGCCACGCCGTTGGCGGCAGCCGTAAGGCGGCCGCCGCAAGCGGATGGCTGACGTCAGTGCAGCTGGCGGCAGCCGCAGGCTGCCGCCGCAAAAGGATGTGATGGCAGTCTAGACGGAGCCGCGTGCCGTCAAACCGCCATGACATCAACGCCGCTAGGCGCGGCCGAAGGCTGCGCCTGCAAGCGGACGGCATGTCCGTCTAGACGGCGCCAAAGGCGCCGTCAGACGGCCATGACGTCAAACTGTTCATGATGCAGCGTCGCATCCGCCTTGATGTGGATGCGGCGGCCGACCGCGCGCTCGAGGTCGCGCAGCACGCCCTGCTCCTCGCCCTGCAGCGACTTGGCGATCTCCGGGTTGACGCGCAGGAGGACGCCGTGGCCGTTCAGCTCGCTCGTCACCTTGCGCAGCTCGGTGAGGATGTCGAAGCAGATCGTCGCCGTCGACTTCACCGTGCCGGTGCCCGAGCAGTAGGGGCACGGATCGGTGAGCAGACGCTCCAGGCTCTGCTTGACGCGCTTGCGGGTGACGATGATCAGCCCGAACTCGGACACCTGGATCGCCTTCGACGGCGAGCGATCGCGGCGCAGGGCCGACTCGAGGTCCCCGAAGACCTTCAGCCGGTTCTTGCGCTCCTCCATGTCGATGAAGTCGAGCACGATGATGCCGCCGAGGTCGCGCAACCGCAGCTGGCGCACGATCTCGCGGGCCGCCTCGAGGTTGGTCTTGACGATCGTGTCCTCGAGCCGCCCGGTCTTCTTGCCGACGTAGCGGCCGGTGTTGACGTCGATCGCGACCAGCGCCTCGGTCTGGTTGATGACGATGTAGCCCCCCGACTTGAGCCACACCTTGCTACGCAGCGCCTTGTCGATCTCGTTGCGGACGCCGTACTCCTCGAAGATCGGG
>JANOIR010000088.1:0-37077 GCA_031407765.1 Vicinamibacteraceae bacterium | reverse complement strand
TCCTCCTGACGCCGCTGGAGTGGTCCAGGAGCGCTCAGGGTGGCTCATCAAGAATCGCACCAGGGTGCGGCCGGCCTTGATCAGCCGAGATCGCGAACCTTTCACGGATTGGGCCCCAATCCAGACGTTCGGCAACGGACGTCCGCGTCCGCCAGCGCACAGGCCGCACGCCTACTGCGCGGGCGCGCGCGCCAATGCCGCTGACCGGCAGCCGACCGAGCCTGTCCAGCAAGTGGGCGCCGACGTGAAAGGCGGTTAGACGAGCGCGGCAATCAGCGTGCGCACGGCGTCGACGATCACCTCCGGCTCGTCGAAGTTGATCCAGTGGCCGCTCTTGGTGGCGATCAGGTGACGGCCGCGCGGCGAAGCGGCGGCAAGTCGCTGATGGGCTGCGACTTCTGAGGCGGGCTGGTGGCCTCCAGAGATCACCACGACCGGTATCTCGGCCGGCGGCGTCATGGCGGCGATGGCGGCCGCTTCGTCGTCGAGCACGGCGAGATACTCGGACATCGCGTGGAAGCACTTCGGCTGCGACCAGTGCGCCTGCACGGCAGGGTAGAGCTCGGGTGGCAGCTTCCGGACTTCGCCGACCAACCGCTCGAGTGTGCCGGACGCCCGTCGGCCGAGCAGCTTCACGAAGGCGCGCGGCGCGCCCGGATGGCCGCCGGTCAGCAGCGCCAGCGACGCCCGCACCACGCCGATCCGCGCCAGGAAGGCGCCGATCGCGGAGGCCTGCCGCGCCCGCTGCAGGAGGCGCGTCTGGGTCGGCGCACGGGCGAGCCATTCTGTAGGCGGATCGACCAGCACCAGACCGGCGACCTGATCCGGGTGGCGCGCGGCATAGCCGCGGACGATCAGGCTGCCGAACGAGTGGCCGACCAGGATCACGGGCCGGCCTGCGCCCAGGGAAATCCACGGTCCGGCACCGCTCCTCGCCACCACTGCACGCAGGTCGTCGAGGATTCTCTCGAAAGTACGGGGCGAGGACGCCGCGTCGCTCCAGCCGAGGCCGGCCCTATCGTAGGCGCACGTTCTCGTGAACGTCGAAACCGCCGGCTGTACCCGCGCCCAACTGAGCGACGACGCCGCGACACCGGATTCGAAGACCACGGCCGGCGATCCCTCGCCCCGGACGACGGCATGGAGACGATGGCCACAGCCCCCGACGAACTCTCCAGGCGGCGGCACGGCGCGAGTGGCCACGGAATCGGTCGCCTCAAGCAATGTTGCGAAACGGCCCATGTCGCGAATGCGTTGTCAGGCGGGAGGGCGGCTCAGCGACGCTCCAGCCGGCGCAGACGGCGGGGCACGGGCGGTGCGGCCTCAGACCGTCCGGGTCTTGTTCAGCCAGACGTCCCAGGTCACCTGGCCGATCTCCTCGTCGTCGAACGGATAGCCGGCCAGCTTCAGCGCCAGCTTGATCTGACCGTGATGGTAGCCCTCGTGCCACACCATGTGCTGCATCAGGAGCAGCGGGTGATCGTAGTGCTGGTCCATCGCACGCCCTGACACCAGCTTGCCTTCGACGGCGGCCCGCACGACCCTGGCGCTGTCGTTCAGCATCTGCGCCATCAGGTCGCAGTCACGCTCGGTCTGCCACTCGGCCCTCGGCAGCTCGACGGCGAACTCGGGGGCGTCCTCGTGCACGAAAACGAGCCGCACGTAGTGCATGTGCATGAACATCTGGCCGACCGATGGACTGCTCCCGGTCGCTCTGATGTCCAGCCCGCCCTCCGGGATGGCGCGCAGCAGGTTCACCAGAATGACGTTGTTCCGATCCCAGGAATCGAGGAGATCCGCGAGCAGCCGCTGGCTAGTTGTATCGGACATGTGCGAGTCCTATTTCCCTCTGTTGCCGTCCGCCATCTCGAGCCAGTCCAGCTCCTCTTCGACCTCGTGGAAGGCATCGTCGCCGATCTCGTCGCTCGCGCGCATCGCCAGCACCGCCTGGCGCGCTGCCGCGAGGGCTTCGCGATGGAGCCGGCTGTGCTCCGAGCCTGGGGTTTCGCCTCCGTCGCCCTCGCCGTCCCCGTGCTCGTGCTCCAGGTGCGCAGTGAATTCCTGCCGTACGGCGTCTGCGGCCGGCGACGGGTTGTGCTCCAGGCTCGCCAGCCCCGCGCGCAACGCGCGATCGCGCGCGGCACGGCGCTCCTGGCCAACCGGATCGTCGTCGCGGAGATCGAGCGCGCGCAGCAGCGGCTTGAGCGTCAGCCCCTGGATGGCCAGCGTGCCGAGCACGACACAGAACGCGGTGAGCACGATCAGGTCGCGATAAGGAAACCCTGACGGCAACGCCAGCGCGGCGGCCAGGGAGACGATGCCGCGCATGCCGGCCCACGAGATCACCAGGCCGCTGCCGACGCTGGGACGCAGCATCGGACGCGGCGGATTGAAGCCGAACCGGCTGTCACGCCACCTGACAACGGCGTTGAACGACATGTGCCAGACGACGCGCACGACGATGACCGTGACCAGGACGGCACCGGCGACAGCGGCGTAGCGGCCGCGGTCGGCCGCTTCCAGGCTGGCGAGGATCGGCCGGATCTGCAGGCCGATGAAAATGAAAGCCAGGATGTTCAGCGCGAAGACCGCCGTCTCCCACACCGCGTATGACGGGATCCGCGACCGCGCGGGAACGCGCTCCGGCGCCTGTCGCGCCACCGTGACGGCGTAGCACACCATCGTCAGCACGGCCGACAGCCCGATGTGCTCGGCCAGGATCCACACACCGAACGTGCTGAGGAACTGCAGGATGATGGCGCTCGGCACGTGCGTCACGCGATGCAGCGTCTGGAGCATGAGCCAGCCGAGCACCGGGCCGACCACCACGCTGCCGGCAACCGCGAGCAGGAACGCCGGGGCGACAGTGGCAAGGGAGAAGCTGCCGGCGGCGACGGCGCCGATCGCCAGGCGGTAGATCAGGAGCGCGCTGGCGTCGTTCAGCAGGCTTTCGCCTTCGAGGATCGTGAGGATGCGGCGGGGCGGTCGCAGGTGGCGGAGCACCGCCGTCGCAGCGGCGGCGTCGGGTGGTGCGACGACGGCGCCGAGGACGATGGCTGGTGCCCACGACAGCTCGGGCACGATCAGGCGGGCGACGAACGCGACTGCGACGGTGGTCAAGCCGACGGCGAAGACCACCAGGCCGGTCACGGGCAGCCAGTTGTCCCGCAGATCCCGGGGCGAGGCATCGTATGCGGCGTCGAGCAGGACGGGCGCGATGAACAGCGCCAGCGCCAGCTCGGGCGCGATGGTGAAGGCGGGCGCGCCGGGCACGAACGCGAGCACCGCACCGCCGAGCGCCAGAAACACCGGATACGGGGCGCCGAGGCGACGTGCGACCGCCGCCAGCAGCACGGCCGCAGCGAAGAGCCCGAGGAGCTGTTCGAGTGCTGTCATTCGGGATCCGGCCCCGCCCTCGATCGTAGCCGCGACGGCCGCGGTCTCGAAGGCGCGACCAGGGCGTTGCGGCGTGTCGACTAGGAGTTCGACCCGTCGTCGCCGGACGGATCCGTATCGGTTGCAGACGGCTCGGACGGGCCATCGGCCGACGGCTCGCCGTCGCTCGCACTCCCGTCGATCTCACCGCCACCGATCACGCTCGCATCACCCTGATCCTCGAGGCGGACGATCGAGACGACCTGGTCGCCTTCGGCCACGCCGATCAGACGGACGCCCTGCGTGGCGCGGCCGATGACGCGGACGTCCTTGGCCCCCATCCGCAGCGTCTGGCCCTGCTGCGTAATCAGCATCAGCTCGTGCTCGTCCGAGACGTAGCTGATGCCGACGACGACGCCATTGCGGTCGCTGGTCTGGATGTTGATGATGCCCGAACCGCCGCGCGACTGGAGACGGTACTCTTCGAGGTCGGTACGCTTGCCGTAGCCATTGGCGGTGACGGTGAGAACGGTGCCGCCGGGGCGGACCACTTCCATCGCCACCACTTCGTCGCCGTCCTTGAGCGCGATGCCGCGGACGCCGTAGGCGGTGCGGCCCATCGGCCGGGCGTCCTCCTCGGGGAAGCGGATCGACTGGCCCTGCCGGGTGCCGATCAGCACCTCGCTTTTGCCATCGGTCTGCTGCACCGCGAGGAGCGCGTCGTCGTCCTCGATGCCCATCCCGATGATGCCGCCGACGCGGGGGTTGGCGTAGGCCTTGAGGTCGGTCTTCTTGACCACGCCCTTGCGCGTGCCCATCACGATGTACTGCTGGTCTTCTTCGGCCGGGAACTGGCGTACCGCAAGCAGCGCCGCGATCTTCTCGCCCGGCTCCATCGACACCAGGTTGGCGATCGCTTTGCCGCGGTTGGCGGGGCCGACGTCTGGGATCTCGTAGACCTTCAGCCAGTAGGCCCGGCCGCGATCCGAGAAGATCATGATGTAGGCGTGGGTCGAGGCGACGAAGATGTGGCTGACGAAGTCCTCTTCGCGCAGGTCCATGCCGCGCCGGCCCTTGCCGCCGCGACGCTGCTGCGAGTACGAATCGAGCGACGTCCGCTTGATGTAGCCGGTGTTGCTGACCGTGATCGCCATGTCCTCGTCGGCGATCAGGTCCTCGATCCGGATCTCGCCCGGATCATCGACGATGGCGGTGCGGCGCGGGTTGCCGTACTTCTCCCGGATCTCGCGCAGCTCGTTGGACACGATGTCCATCAGCAGGCGCCGGCTGCCGAGGATCGTCCGCAGCCGCTCGATCTCCTTCACCAGCGCCTCGAGCTCGTCGACGATCTTCTGCCGCTCGAGGCCGGTGAGGCGCTGGAGCTGCATGTCGAGGATGGCCTGCGACTGGATCTGCGACAGGCCGAACTCGCGCATCAGCCCTTCGCGCGCCGCGACCGGGTTGGCCGAGCCGCGGATCAGCGCGATCACCGCGTCGAGGTGATCGAGGGCGATGCGCAGGCCTTCGAGGATGTGGGCCCGGGCTTCCGCCTTGCGCAGCTCGAACTCGGTGCGGCGGCGCACGACGTCGCGCCGGAACTCGACGAAGTAGTCGAGGAGATCGACGACCGGCAGCACCCGCGGCCGCCCGGCGACGATGGCCAGCGTGATGACGCCGAACGTGGTCTGGAACTGCGTGTGCTTGTAGTGGTTGTTGAGGACGACCTCGGGGACTTCGCCCTTCTTCAACTCGATGACGACGCGGACGCCGTCGCGATCCGACTCGTCGCGGATGTCGGAGATGCCCTCGAGCACCTTGTCGTGCACCAGGTCGGCGATCTTCTTCTGGAGCTCGGCCTTGTTGACCTGGTAGGGAATCTCGGTGGCGACGATCTGCATCCGATCGCTTTTGCCGATCGGCTCGAACTCGGTCTTGGCGCGCAGGGTGATCGAGCCGCGGCCGGTGGTGAAGGCCGAGTGGATGCCGGCCCGACCGACGATGATGCCGCCGCCGGGGAAGTCAGGTCCGGCGATCGACTGCAGGACGTGGCGCTGGCGCTCGAGCCGCCGCTCTTCCTTGGTCTTGCCGGTGGCCTGGCCGGTGCGCTCGGCGTCTTCGTCCTCGAGGGTCAGGTTGATCACGCCGATCACGGCGTCGATCACCTCGCGCAGGTTGTGCGGCGGGATGTTCGTCGCCATGCCGACCGCGATACCGGTCGAGCCGTTGACCAGCAGGTTGGGGAAGGGTGTCGGCAGGACGGTCGGTTCGTCGGTCGTCTCGTCGTAGTTGGGGACGAAGTCGACCGTCTCCTTGTCGAGGTCGGCCATCATGGCCTCGGCAAGGCCCTTCAGGCGCGCTTCGGTGTAGCGCATCGCCGCGGCGGCGTCGCCGTCCATCGACCCGAAGTTGCCCTGGCCGTCGACCAGGGGCTCACGCATGTTGAAGTCCTGCGCGAGGCGGACCAGGGTGTCGTAGATCGCCGAGTCGCCGTGCGGGTGGTAGGTGCCCATCACGTCGCCGACGATCTTGGCGCACTTGCGGTAGGCCCGGTTCGAGGCCAGGCCCATCTGCCGCATTCCGAAGAGGACACGGCGGTGCGCCGGCTTCAAGCCGTCTCGTACGTCGGGCAGCGCGCGCCCGATGATCACGCTCATGGCGTAATCCATGTACGAGCGCTTCATCTCGTCTTCGATGTTGACCGGGACGCGCGACTGGATATCGGACATGCGTATGACGTTCGGTTAGATGTCGAGGTTCTTCACGTCGAGCGCGTTGTCCTCGATGAACTTGCGCCGCGGCTCGACCTGGTCGCCCATCAGGGTCGTGAACATCAGGTCGGCTTCGGCGTGATCCTCGGCCTTGACCTGGAGGAGCGTGCGCACGCTCGGGTCCATGGTGGTCATCCAGAGCTGCTCCGGATTCATCTCGCCCAGGCCCTTGTAGCGGCCGATCGTGATGCCCTTGCGACCGGCGGCGATGAAGTACTCGAGCAGATCTGCCATCGAGTCGATGCGAACGTCGGCGTCCTTGACCGGCTTCGGTGCCTTGGCGGCCGCTACCGGCGTTTCGGCACGCGCCAGGATGGTGGCGATGTCCCCGGTGCCCGGGGCCTCGGCCTCGGCGGCGTCGTCCGGCTCCGCGTCAGCGTCGGCCTTGGCGTCGAGGGTCCGAATCACCACCGCACCGAGCAGATCCCTCACCGCGGTGAAGCTCTGCACGAGCGTTCGGTAGTCGGGCGCGGTCACGAACTCGACACCGACGATGTTCTGGCGGATGTAGCCGGCCGATCGATCGGCGATCACGATCGCCAGCGCGTTGTGCTCGTCGTCGGACTGGACCGTGACGTCGCGGCTCGCCGTGCGCAGCGTGGCGGCAATCGCCTCGATGCGATCGGCGTCAGCGAAGGCGCTGGCGTCGCGGACGTCGGCGGCCAGCAGGCCGAGGACTACGTCGCGGGTCACGCCCCGGCGCTCGACACGCTGCAGGTGCTTTTGCAAGACCCCGAGCTGCTGCAGGTGGCGCTCGAGCTCACTGCCCTGCAGATCGCGCCCGTTCGCGGTGTGGACGACGCGGTTCTCGACCGCACGTCGCACCAGCAGGGCATCGAGCTCGCGCTCGTCCTTGACGTAGGTGGTTTTCTTGCCGCGCTTGACGTGGAACAGCGGCGGCTGCGCGATGTAGACGTAGCCGGCGTCGATCAACTGCCGCATCTGCCGGTAGAAGAACGTCAGCAGCAGCGTGCGGATGTGGGAGCCGTCCACATCGGCGTCGGTCATGATGATGATGCGGTGGTAGCGCGCCTTCTCGAGCGAGAAGTCCTCGACGCCGATGCCGCACCCGAGCGCGGCGATCATCGTCTTGATGGCGTCGCTGCCGAGCATCTTGTCGAAGCGCGCCTTCTCGACGTTCAGGATCTTGCCGCGGATCGGCAGGATGGCCTGGAAGCGGCGATCGCGGCCCTGCTTGGCGGAGCCGCCGGCCGAATCACCCTCGACGATGTAGATCTCGCTCTGCGCCGGATCGCGCTCCTGGCAGTCGGCGAGCTTGCCGGGCAGCGTGCTGCTGTCGAGGACGCCCTTGCGGCGAACCAGATCGCGCGCCTTGCGCGCCGCCTCGCGGGCGCGGGCGGCGTCGATCGCTTTCAGGATTACGCGCTTGGCGACGACAGGATTTTCTTCCAGGAAGGCACCCAGGCGATCGTTGACGATCGTCTCGACGATGCCCTTGACCTCGGTGTTCCCGAGCTTGGTCTTGGTCTGGCCCTCGAACTGCGGGTGCGGGATCTTGACGCTGATCACGCCGGTCAAGCCCTCGCGGATGTCATCGCCGCTGACGTTCTCCTTGAGGTCCTTCGAGAGATTGTTGCTCGTCGTGTAGGCGTTGATGGTGCGGGTCAGCGCCGCGCGGAAACCGGAGAGATGCGTGCCGCCTTCGTGGGTGTTGATGTTGTTGGCGAACGAGTACATCAACTCGCTGTAGGCGTCGTTCCACTGCAGCGAAATCTCGACCTGGATGCCGTCTTTCTCACCCTTCATGTAGATGGGCTGATCGTTGACGGGCGACTTGGCCTGATTCAGGAAGGTGACGAACTGGTTGATCCCGCCTTCGTAGTGGAAGTCGTGCGCCTTGCCGTCCTCCCGCTCGTCGTCGAGCGTGATGCGGACGCCGGCATTGAGGAAGGCTAGTTCGCGCAGGCGATTGGCTAGCGTGTCGAAGCTGAATTCGACGGTCTCGAAGACCTCGGTATCGGGCCGGAACGTGATCTTCGTGCCGCGCTTCTTGGTGGTGCCGGTAGTGGCCAGATCGGCAGCCGGCTTGCCGCGTTCGTAGGTCTGCGTGTAGACCTGCCCGTTGCGGTAGATCTCGAGGTCGAGGCGCTCGGACAGCGCGTTGACCACCGACACACCGACGCCGTGCAGGCCGCCGGACACCTTGTAGCTGTTGTTGTCGAACTTGCCGCCAGCGTGCAGGACGGTGAGAACGACTTCCGCTGCCGACTTGCCGCTCTCGTGCAGATCGACCGGGATGCCGCGGCCGTTGTCGACCACGGTAACCGAGTTGTCGAGATGGATCCGGACGTTGACCTGATCGCAGTAGCCGGCGAGCGCTTCGTCGATCGAGTTGTCGACGACCTCGTAGACGAGATGATGCAGTCCCTGCGGCCCGGTCGAGCCGATGTACATGGCCGGGCGCTTGCGGACCGCTTCGAGGCCCTCGAGGACCTTGATCTTGTCGGCGCCGTAATCGTCGGCGGAGGCGCCATTCATCGGCGCCTCGCCCGTGACGTCAGTGGGCGACGGGCCGCCCCGATCTTCATTTGGGCGTGGCGGTTGAAGAGAAGTGTCCTGTTCCATCTACATCTGTTGGAGCACGAGCTTGCGGATCCGCCACAGCCTGGCGCGTGCGCGTGCGCGAGGCTGAAAACGAAGCACGGCTCAGATCCGCATCGGCATGATCACGTAGGTGTAGTCGTAGCCGCTCGCACCCACGGGCTTCATCACCGCCTGGCTCATCTCGTCCTTGAACTGCAGCACGACCACCTGGGTCTCGGCGACGGCGAGGAAATCGAGGACGTACTGGGCGTTGAAGCAGATGGTCACTGACGGGCCGCTGTACTCGACCGGAATGACTTCCTTGGCTTCGCCGAACTCGGAGCTGTTCGACGTCACCGTCACTTCGCCCGGGTCGATCTGGAACTTCACCGACCGCGATCGTTCGTTGGCGAGGAGCGCGACGCGCTTCACGGCATTGCTCAGGCGATCACGATCGAACTCGACCGCCTTGTCGTTGCCTTTCGGGATCACGCGTTCGTAGGCCGGGAACTGTCCGTCGATCATCCGCGACACGAGGACCCGATCGGCGAAGCGGAAGAACAGGTGGTTCTCCCCCTTCTCGAACGTCACGACATCGCCGGCCTCACCCAGCAGACGCCCCAGCTCGAGCAGCGTCTTCTTCTGAACGATGACCCGCAACTCTTCAGGGGCGCCTGGAGCGCTCTCGCGCGGCGCCGTGACCAGGGCCAGGCGATGGCCGTCCGTGGCCACCATGCTCATCTCCTTGGGCTTCAGGACGAGCAAGGCACCGTTCAGGAAGTAGCGGGTGTCCTCGCCGGTGATGGCAAATTGCGTCTTGGCCACCATCTGCCGGGTGATGTCGCGTGGCAGGGTCGCGTCACCGGCGCCGCCATTGCCGTCCGGCATCGCCGGAAAATCGTCCCGCGACATCGTCTGCAGACGAGACTCGAAGCGGTCAGCCGCCACCTTCACGCCGTTCTTGTCCTCCTGGATGAGGACGTCGGTGTCGGGCAGGGCCTTGATGATCTCGAACAGCTTCTTGGCCGGCAGGGTCAGCGAGCCGGCCTTCTGGACATTGGCGGGACAGCGACTCTTGAGCCCGACCTCGAGGTCGGTGGCCGCCAGGCGCATTTCCGAGCCTTTGGCTTCGATCAGGACGTTGGCCAGGATAGGGATCGTGTTCTTACGCTCGACGATGCCCTGGAAGAACTGCAGTTCCCGTAGCAGATCCGCCTTGCTCACGGAGAGTTCCATGCGTGTGCTGCCCTCGAAGCCGACCGGCCGGGACCCGTCCCGCAGTCACGCCCCGTGGCAGGGCGCGCTGTACTGTGTTTCAGAACGAATCTACGAACACAAAAGTATAACAAGAACAAAGGGCTGTTGAAAAGCGGAAACGAGTCCCGTTCTCCTTCGAGTTCAATGACTTACGGAAGCGGACGGCTGAGGATTCCCGGTGCGCCGATGGTGTCTTCCACTGCTCCCGGCCGGGGTGGAGTTTTTGGTGCACAGTCGACCCGCAGGATTTCCACAGGATCCTGTGGAAGGGCCTGTGGTCGAGCTATTGGAAGTTGGCCAGGAGGTTGGTGAGCAGCGAGTTGAACTCGGCGTCGCGCTGCCGCATGCCTTCAATCTTCTGGATCGAATGGATGACGGTCGAGTGATGCTTGCCGCCGAATGCCTTCCCGATTTCGGGAAGCGAGGCCCGGGTGAGCGCCTTGCACATATACATCGCGATCTGGCGGGGGAGGGCGATCGACTTGGAGTTGTTGCGCGACTTCAGCTCAGTCGGACGCAGCTGGAAGTAGTCGGCGACGAACTTCTGGATGGCCTCGATGGTGACGACGCGCTCGTCGTTGGAGAGCACGTTGCGGAGGACGTGCTGAGCCAGAGCCAGGTTGATCTCCGCTCCAGTCATGGAGGCGTAGGCCACCAGGCGGATGAGCGAACCCTCGAGTTCGCGGACGTTGGACCGGATCTTGTTGGCTATGTAGATCGCGACGTTGTCCGGCAGCGGCACCGCTTCGGCTTCAGCCTTCTTGCGCAGAATGGCAACCTTGGTCTCGAGATCCGGGGGCTGGATGTCGGCGATCAGCCCCCATTCGAACCTGGACCGTAGCCGTTCTTCGAGGGCCGTGATCTCGTGCGGCGGTGAGTCGCTGCTGATCACGATCTGCTTGGCCGAGTCGAAGAGGGCGTTGAAGGTGTGGAAGAACTCGGTCTGGGTGCTCTCCTTGCCGCCGATGAACTGGATGTCGTCGACCAACAGGACGTCGATGTTGCGATAGCGCTCACGGAAATCGAGGATGCGCTCGTAGCGGAGCGCGTTGATCATCTCGTTCATGAAACGTTCGGACGACACGTAGGTCAGTCGGAGCGAGCGCGCCCGCTCGACGATGTAGTGCCCGATCGCATGCATGAGGTGGGTTTTACCCAGCCCCACGCCGCCGTAGATGAACAGCGGGTTGTAGGACCGCGCCGGCGCCTCCGCGACGGCCCGGCAGGCCGCATGGGCGAACTGGTTCGACTGCCCGACGACGAACGTGTCGAACGTGTAACGCGGATTCAGTCCGGGAGGGCCTGCGGGGGGGCCGTCCGGGGCCGAAGCCGGAAAATAGGCCTGAGCCGCTCGCGGGGTTGGGGCGGTCGGGTCGGTGTCCGGTGCGAATACACGTTCGACCGCCGCGGCCTGGGTATTGGCCTCGGCTTCGGTCAGGAACGTAAGGGCCGAGTTCGAGCGGCCAACCTCGGCCATGGCATCGGCCAGGACGCCAGAGTAGTGCTTCAGGAGCCAGTCACGAAAAACCGTGTCCGGCACGCGGATGGTCACGCGTTGGCCGTCATCTGAGAGGAAATCGGTGCGTCGGAACCACGTCGAGAAGCTGTGTCTATTGACTTTCGTCTCGACCCGGGCGAGGACCTGGTCCCAGAGCGTCATCGGCCTGTCCAGGCACGACGCGCGGTCTGACCATCGGGGTAGAATGAACGGAAATCTGACACTTTCGCCTCGTGTGACGTGTTTGTAACCGAGCCTGTTGCCGTCACGAGCGGAAAATGATCGACAAAATCGCGACGTTTCGACCTTCGCCGTACGCAGATTCAGTCACCACAAGGCTTTTCATATCGCCCAGCCGGGAAAGCCCCGAATTTTCCACAGAATTTTCCACAATTGTGGAAAACCGCCTCGACGCGTCGCGGGCGGGGATGAAGAGGACCGCTCGTGCCCGCTCGTGGCCCCCGCTTGTGTCATGGGAAGCGGAGGACGATACCACACGGGTTCGCGCCCGGCTTTGTTGACACATTTAGGCCTGGCGTCTACCATGAGTGGTTCTGCCGTTCGGCCGTTCCGGTCACGGTGAGTCTGGTGATCCATGAAGCGCACTTTTCAGCCCAATCGCAGCCGCCGCCGGAAGACACATGGCTTCCTCGAACGCATGAGCACGAAGAATGGACGCCTCGTCCTGAAGCGCCGCCGCGCCAAGGGCCGCAAGCGCCTGACGGTGTCGTAGCCGCCAGCCCGGCGAGCCGCCCGGCTGCGCGAAAGACGGATCCGCGTGACCGAGCGACTCCAACCGCATGAACGCGTGCGCCGGCGCGCAGATTTCGAGCACATTTACGCTCACGGCGCGAAGCGGCACGGCCGTTTCATGACGATGTTCGTGCTCGCGCGGGATGCGAAGGGCGCCGCCGGTCGTCCGCGGTTTGGCGTCGCCGCGACTCGAAAGCTCGGGGGAGCCGTTGTTCGCAACCGCGCCAAGCGCCTCTCCCGAGAACTGTTCCGCCGCCACAAGCCCGATGCCGACCTCGACGTCGTCGTCGTGCCGCGACGCGAGTTTCTCGCCGCAGATTTCCCCAGCCTTGAACGCGACTACGTCGTGCTGCTCTCCAGTCGCGGCGGCCGAGACGCGGGGCCGCGTCGTCGGCCGGAGCGCGGCGCACGCTGACGTGGCGACGCGCACCCTCGTGTGGCTGGTTCGTGTCTATCAACTCCTCCTTTCGCCGTGGTCCGGCGGCGGCTGTCGATTTTCGCCGTCGTGTTCCGCTTATGCCATCGAGGCCCTGGAACGGCACGGCGCGCGCCGCGGCGGGTGGATGGCGCTGACGCGCATCGCCCGGTGTCATCCCTGGGGCCCGGCCGGTTTCGATCCGGTCCGTTGAGCCCACCGTCATAGACAGCATGGAACGTCGCGTCCTTCTCGCCGTCATCCTCTCCTTCCTGGTCCTCTTCGGGTACCAGGCCTATTTCGTCAAACCGACACCCAAGCCTCCGCTTCCCACGGCGACAACGCCGGCAGCGACGGCTCCGGTCGAGGCCGCGGCCCCGCCCGTGACGCCGGCAGGGCCGGCCCCGGTCGTGCTCGCCGGCGAGACCGCCGAGCGGCGCATCGTCCTCGAGACCTCGCGCGTGAAGGCGACGTTCTCGAATCGCGGCGGCATCCTCGAGAGCTGGCTGCTCAAGGACTACCTCGACTCGAACGGCCGCCCGATGGACATGGTGCCGCCGGCGCTGACTACGCCTGAGCGCCATCCGCTGTCGGTGACCGTCGGCGACGCGGCGCTGAGCACGCGGTTGAACACCGCGCTCTATCAGGCCTCGACCGGCGATCAGCAGCTCGACACGCGCACCGGTACGCTGCGGTTCACCTATCGCGATGCCACTGGCGTCGCGGTGGTCAAGACCATCGACGTGCAGCCGAACGGCCAGCCGTTCCTGCTCCGCGTCACCACGGAGGTCACGCTCAACGGCCAGCCGCAGCGGGTCACGCTGCACGGCGGTGCCGGCTTCGGCGACATCGAGCGCGGCGTGCAGAGCACCAGCTGGCTAGTGCCGGCGACGTATCAGCCGCCGCAGGCAATCGTGCAGAAGGTCGGGGAGACGGATCCGGCGCGGCTGCCGGCGACGACCCTCGCCACGCAGTCGGTCCAGGAAGGGCTCGTCCGCTACGGCGGCGTCGACGACCAGTATTTCCTGGCCGCGGCGCTGACCGGCGGCAAGCACACGCGCGTCGAGTACGCGCCCCTCACGATCAAGACGGCAGAAGGCGATCGGCTGATCGTCGATTACCGCATCCGCGTCGCCGGCGATGCGCCGCTCACGTTCTTCATCGGGCCGAAGGAGTTTGACCTGCTGCAGCGGGCTGACGCCGAGCTGACGCGCACGATCCACCTCGGCATCTTTGGCTTCCTCGCCACGCCGCTGCTGAAGGCGCTGAAGTGGATCAACGAGTACATCGGCAACTTCGGCTGGTCGATCATCCTGCTGACGATCCTGATCAACCTCGTGCTGTTCCCGCTGCGGCACAAGAGCGCGGTCTCGATGCGCAAGATGCAGCAGATTCAGCCTCAGGTGAAGGCGATCCAGGATCGCTACGCCAAGCTGAAGATGACCGACCCGTCGCGGCAGAAGATGAACCAGGAGCTGATGGAGCTCTACAAGGCCAAGGGCGCCAACCCGGCGAGCGGGTGCCTGCCGATGCTCCTGACGTTCCCGGTGCTGTTCGCCTTCTACGCGTTCCTGTCCCAGGCGATCGAGTTGCGCGGCGCGCCGTGGGTCGGCTGGATCCACGACCTGTCCCGCCACGACCCCTACTACGTGACGCCGATTCTCATGGGCGCGTCGCAGTTCTGGCAGACGAAGCTGATGCCGCCGACGGGCGACCCGGCGCAGCAGCGCATGATGATGTTCATGCCGCTGATGTTCATGGTGTTCTTCCTGTGGGCGCCGAGCGGGTTGGTGCTCTACTGGCTGATCAGCAACCTGTGGACCATCGGCCAGCAGTACTTCACGAACCGGCTGCTCAGCAACCAGCAACAAGCACGGGCGCGCTGATCGGAAGGCGCCGATCACGGAGAGAGCGATGCGATCGGAACTGCACGGTGAAGTGAAGGCGTTCGTCGAACAGGTCGTCGAGGCGATGGGAATCACCGTCGCCATCGAGGTGTCGGATCTCGAAGACGGCAGCGTCCGGGTCGACGTGCAAGGCGAGGAGGGCGAGCTGTTGCTGCGCCGCAAGGGCGAAGGCCTGGATGCGCTGCAACACCTGGTCAACAGCGCCTATCGCCGTGACGTCGGCCGCGATCAGCGGATCGTGATCGACGCGATGAACTTCCGTCAGGGGAAGGACATCGAGCTGCAGCAGATGGCGAAGTTCCTGATCGAGAAGGTGCGGACCACCGGCGCGCCGCAGGAGCTCGGGCCGCTGAACTCCTACTCGCGCCGCATCGTGCACATGGAAGTGAGCCGTTACGACGACGTGGCTTCGGAGAGCCAGGGCGACGGCCAGTTGAAGCACGTCACCATCAGCCTGCGCAAGCCGGCGCGGTAGCGGTCCGCCGCGGACCGCCGACGGCCTGCCGCGGGCACGGCAGGAGCGCCGTGTTCTCGACCGACGACACCATCGTCGCGGTGGCGACGCCGCCGGGCCGGTCCGGTCTCGGCGTCGTTCGCCTCGCCGGACCCGCCGCCTGCGCGATCGCCGGTGTGCTCGCACCAGGGCGGTCACTGACCGCGCGAGTCGCCACCGTGCGACGACTCGCGGCTCCCGTCCAGGGGGCCACAGCGCTGTCGACCGTCGAACTGTGCGCCGCGGCGCCGCGCGCGGAGGCGATCGACCAGGTCGTCCTCACCTGGTTCGCCGCGCCGGCGTCGTACACCGGCGACGACGTGGTCGAGATCTCGGCGCACGGCAGCCCGGTACTCCTGGATCGCATCGTCCGCAGCGCGATGGCCGCGGGTGCGCGGCTGGCAGCGCCGGGCGAGTTCACACTGCGCGCTTTCCTTCACGGCAAGCTCGATCTGGTGCAGGCCGAGGCCGTCGCCGATCTGATCGATGCGGTGACGCCGGCGCAGGCGCGGCTGGCCTTCGATCAGCTCGACGGCACGCTGAGTCACGCGCTCGCGGCGATCGGGGAGGCGTTGTTCGACCTGCGCGTGCGCCTCGAGGCGTCGCTCGACTTCCCCGACGAGGGCTATCACTTCGTCGAGCCTGGCGCAGTCGCCAACGAATGCGAGGCAGTGCGCGCGCGCGTCACCGCGCTGCTGGCGACGGCGCGGCGCGGGCGGCTGCTGCGCGAGGGCTGTCGGGTGGCGATCGTCGGCGCGCCCAACGTCGGCAAGTCACTGCTCTTCAACGCGCTCCTCGGCGCGCGCCGGGCGATCGTCACGCCGATTGCCGGCACGACGCGCGATCTGCTGACCGAGCGCTGCGACATCGGCGGGCTGGCCGCGACGCTGATCGATACGGCCGGCGTCCGCGAGAGCGACGAGATCGTGGAGCAGGAGGGCATCGCGCGCGCCCGGCAGGCGGCGGACGCCGCAGACGTCCGCGTCCGCGTGCTCGATCGCTCGCGGCCGTGGGCCGGGCAGGTCGGCGCGGAGGAGATCCGCGGCGCCACGGTGATCGTCGCCAACAAGTGCGACCTGCCGTCGGCGTGGAGCGGGACCGACGGGAGGGAGGCGATTGCGGTGTCGGCGCTGACCGGCGAAGGGCTCGAGCTTGTCCGCGAGGCGATCGTATCGCGGGCTCTCGCCAACGAGTCGCTCATCGACACACCGGCGATCGCGAACGCGCGACATACGGCGCTCCTCGAGCGCGTGGACGCGCGGCTGGCGGACGCCGCGGAGCAGGCGCGGGGTGGGCAAGGCGAGGAAATCGTGCTGGCCACGCTGCAGGATGCGTTCGGCGCGCTCGATGAGATAGTGGGAACGCGCTCGTCCGAAGACGTGCTACGCGAGATTTTCGCCAGATTCTGCATCGGTAAATGACAACGGACGTCATCGTCATCGGCGCGGGCCATGCCGGCTGCGAGGCCGCTCACGCCGCGGTGCGCCTCGGTTGCCGGGTCGCGTTGTGCACGCTGTCGCCGGACACTGTGGGGCATATGCCCTGCAATCCTGCTGTTGGCGGCACCGCGAAGGGACATCTCGTCCGCGAAATCGACGCCCTCGGCGGGTTGATGGGCGAAGCGATCGACGCGACCGGTATTCAGTTCAAGCTGCTCAACCGGAGCCGTGGCCCCGCGGTCTGGTCACCGCGCGCCCAGGCGGACAAACGCGTTTACAGCCGCTGGATGCGGGCCCGGCTCGAATCGGAGTCGGACATCGCCTGGGTGTTCGAGCCGGTGACTCGCCTTGACGTCGAGCGCGGCCGCATGGTCGGCGTCTCGCTCGCCGACGGCCGGCGAATCCTGGCATCCGCGGTCGTCGTGACGACGGGGACGTTTCTGAACGGGCTCGTGCACATCGGACGTGAGCAGCGTCCCGCTGGTCGTGCCGATGAGCCTCCATCGATCGCCCTGGCTGAATCGGTCCGTGCGCTCGGGCTTCGATGGGGGCGCTTGAAGACCGGGACGCCACCGCGCTTGCATCGCGACAGCATCGACTTCTCCCGGTTCAAGGCAGAGCGCGGTGACGAGCCGCCGGTGCCGTTTTCTTATCAGACGGATCGCATCGACAGGCCGCAGATCAGCTGTCATCTCCTGCATACGACCCCGCGAGTGCGGGACCTGGTCCACGAGCGCATCGGGGAGTCGCCGCTTTACAACGGTCAGATCCGCGGGATCGGGCCGCGCTACTGTCCCTCGCTCGAAGACAAGATCATGCGATTTCCCGATCGCGAGGCGCACCAGGTGTTTCTCGAGCCGGAGGGTCTCGACGTCCCGGAGATCTACGTCAACGGGTTCTCGACGAGCCTCCCTCGAGAAACACAGTTGGCGTTGGTGCAGGCGCTTCCTGGCCTCGAGCAGGCTGTGATGCTGCGGCCTGGCTATGCCGTGGAGTACGACTTTGTGCAGCCGACAGAGCTGCGGCGGTCGCTGGAATGCAAGCGGGTCCCTGGCCTGTTTCTCGCCGGTCAGATCAATGGCACCTCGGGTTACGAGGAGGCTGGCGCGCAGGGGCTGGTGGCTGGCGCCAACGCGGCGCTCGCGTGCCTCGGCCGCGATCCGTTCATCGTCGGGCGCGATGAGGGCTACATCGGGATCCTCGTCGACGACCTGACGACGCGGGGATGTCTCGAGCCGTATCGAATGTTCACCTCTCGCGCGGAGCACCGGCTCCTGCTGAGGATCGACAATGCCGACCTTCGGCTCACGCCGCGTGGACGGAACATCGGTCTGGTTGGGGAAGGTCGGTGGCGCCGGTTCGAGGCGCGCGCGGGTCGTCTCGACCGCAACCGCGCCAAGCTTCTGGAATCGACGCGTGTCGATGACGGCGTCAGGGCGAGCGTCTGGCAGCGCCTGAAGCGGCCGGACGTGCGGCTGACCGAGGTTGCTGACGGGTTGGAGCTCGAGCTGACCGGGGATGTCGGGAGCCTTGATGCCGCCAGCCTCGAGACGGAGATCAAATACGAGGGCTATGTGGCGCGGCAGCGCGTCGAGGTGGCCCGGGCTCAGCGGGACGAGTTTCTCGGCATTCCGGGGGATTTTCGCTATGCCGGCGTGCCTGGGCTCTCCCACGAGGTCGTCCAACGACTGTCCGAGATTCGGCCTGAAACCGTGGGCCAGGCGTCGCGGGTCTCGGGCGTGACACCGGCGGCGGCAGCCGTCATCGTCCGCGAGCTGCGCCGTCGCGACGGGCCCGGCGGATCGGCGACCCTGTGACGCGACCGCGCGCCAATCCCACTGATGCCGTGGGTCTCGCGAAGGACGCTGACGATTGGCGCCGGCGCATCACGCGTCGGGCGCGGCGCGCCAATCTCGAGCTCCTCCCGGACCAGACGGCTGCGCACGCGGAATTTCTGACGCTGTTGAGTGCCTGGAACGCGCGGATGAACCTGACGTCGCTCCACGACCGCGATGATGCCGTCGATCGCCTGATTCTCGAGCCCGTCGCGGCGGCACGCGCCCTTAGTGACGCGACGTCCACCCTGGACATCGGATCCGGAGGCGGCTCTCCCGCGATTCCCTTGAAGATTCAGATCCCGCTAGCGTCGCTCTGCATGGTCGAGTCGAAGATCCGCAAGGGCGCCTTCCTGCGCGAGGCGGTGCGGCGGATCGGCTTGACGAACGCGCGTGTGGAGAGCCGGCGCTTCGAAGAACTCTTGACCGATGCGTCGGTTCACGAATCGTGCGACCTCGTCACGATTCGGGCGGTTCGCATTCAGACGGCGACGCTGATGGCGGCGCAGGCGTTCTTGAAGCCTGGCGGACGGCTCGCACTCTTTCGGGGGCCGGGTGAGGATCCGCCGCCGCACGTGCCGATGCTGGTCGTCCTCAGCGACGAACCTCTGGTCGAAAGCCTGCGCAGCCGCCTCCTGATCCTTAGAAAGAGCGTCTTGCACTGACCACAGCGCGGCGAATGTTCCACGTGGAACAATTCGCTGCGAGTAGGGCAGGTGCACTCCCTTGACCCCTGCAACGGGTCGCTCTATCCTCGTCGGACTCCCCGGCGATAGAACTCCCCCTCAGTCAGGCGATGCGAAAGATTCTTGCCGTCTCCAATCAAAAAGGAGGCGTTGGAAAAACCACGACCGCGATCAATCTCGCCACCTCGCTGGCGCTGGCGGACCGATCCGTGCTGCTCGTCGACGTCGATCCTCAGGGCAACCTGACAAGTGGAGTCGGGCTCAAAGCCGCGGCTGCCAAGGGTCCCACGATTTACGACGCCCTGATGGGAACGGCTCCGTTGCCTGAGCTTGCGACGATCGTCGACAAGATGAAGCTGGTGCCCGCCAATCGCCACCTGGCCGGTGCTGAAATCGAGCTGGTCACGATGGAGGCCCGCGAAACACGGTTGAGTCGATGCCTCGAAGGGGCCAGGGATCGCTACGACTACATCCTGATTGATACGCCCCCGTCGCTGGGTCTTTTGACCTTGAATGCACTTGTCGCGGCGGACGCGGTCATTGTGCCGTTGCACTGCGAATACTTCGCGCTGGAGGGGATCGCCGATTTGGTGGCCACCATTCGGCGGGTTCGCGCGTCGCTCAATCCGAAGCTCGACATTCTCGGCGTCCTTTTGACGATGTACGACGACCGCACCAACCTGGGCCAGCAGGTCGCAAGCGACATCCGATCGTTCTTTGCCGAGAAGGTGTTCACGACCGTGATTCCACGAAATGTTCGTTTGGGCGAAGCCCCTAGTCATGGTTTACCGGTCTTGCTCTATGACGTGAAGTCCAAGGGGGCCGACGCCTACGTGAGCCTGGCCCGCGAGGTGCTGGCGCGGGAGTCGCGTCCAGCCTCGGCTCCGGTTGTCTAGAAGGCGTCGGCGCGGCTGCCGGTTCTTTGATGTTCGTATCTTGTTGATGACGCGAGGTTTGTGTGGCTGAGAAGCGACCCGCGCTCGGGCGTGGCCTGAGCGCGCTGATCCCAGAGGCGCCGCTCGAGGCACCGCACCCAGTTGCCGCCCCGGCAACGCCGCGCGGTCTCCCGCTCGATGTCGATCTCGACCGGATCGTTCCCAACCCTCGACAGCCGCGCCTGCAGATGGAGCAGGGGCCGCTCGACGAGCTGGCGCAGTCGATTCGCGTCAACGGGATCATCCAACCGATCCTGGTCCGCCGAAGCGGCGACCGCTACGAGATCATCGCCGGCGAGCGCCGCTGGCGCGCCGCGCAAATCGCCGGTCTCCTTCGAGTGCCGGTGGTCGTCCGCGAGATCGCCGACGACCAGTTGCTGCAGGTTGCGCTGATCGAGAACATCCAGCGCGAGAACCTCAACCCGATCGACGAGGCCACGGCATATCGCCGCCTGCTCGACGAGTGCGCGATGACGCAGGAAGCACTGGCGGACGCCATCGGCAAGGACCGCGCCTCGATCGCCAACCACCTCCGGCTCCTCCGCCTGCCCGCCGAGGTGCAGCGCCAGGTGTCCGGGGGCGCCTTGTCGATGGGCCACGCCCGCGCCCTCGTTGCCGTCGAGAACCCGGTCTCCCTGAAGAAGGCCGCGGACGACGTGGTCGCGCGGGCCCTCTCGGTCCGTGAGACTGAGGCCTTGGTCCGCCGCTTGAACGCTCCGCCGGCCGAGCCGGTGGTGGTGGCGAAGGACGTCCACACCCGCGAGGCCGAGGACGTCCTGAAGCTGGCGCTCGGCACACGCGTGCGCATCGTGCGCAAGGGCAAAGGCGGCCGCGTGGAGATCGACTTCGTATCCGAGGATGAGCTCAACCGAATCTACGAGCACATCACCGGCACACGGTAATGGGGCGTTTGCCCGTTGGAGCTCGCCCAGCCTGGCCCCGGCCAGAACATCCCATGAATCCGAAGCGCCCCTGGGCCGCCCGGAGCAGGCCGGCCACCGATTGGATGGCGGCAAAGGAGCGACGTGCCAAGCTGTAAAGCACCCGGAAATGGTTGCCCGCAGCTGGGGAAGCAATGCGGAAGCAGTGGGGAAGTGGTTGCGCTCAGTGGTTGCCGGCCGTCGCGGAAGCATGGTATAAACGGCCGTTTGTCTAGTGGCCCGTGTCGCGTCCGCGCGACCGGCCGCTTCCTCAGCGGCCCTTCGGGCCCCTGCTGCCATTTTGGTTATTAGATCGGGCGGTTCCATCGGAGGCCTTGCGTGATTCCGGACCTGTCGGTCCTTTGGGTCATCGTGCTCGTGCTCGCGCTGACGTTCATCGTCCAGCGGTTCCTCTTCGCGCCGCTGCTGCACGTGATGCACGAGCGCGAGAGCGCGACGGCCAAGGCCCAGGCTCTCGCCGCCGAAGCCGGTCGCCGCGCCCAGGCCGCGACGGCGGATTACGACGCGCAGATGTCGGTCGCGCGCAACGAGGTCTATCGCCAGATGGAGACGGTGCGCCGCGCGGCGCTCGAGCGCAGCGCGGCGTTCGTCGCGCAGGCCCGCCGGGACGCCGATGCGTCCCGGGCCGAGGCGCTGCAATCGCTCGACGCCTCTGTAGCGGGCGCGCGGGCCACGCTCACGACCGACGCCGAGGCGCTCAGCCAGGCGATCGTCGAGCGCGTCCTCGAACGTCGGGTGTCCTAGCCGGTCCCTTGGTGCCTCACCCCATGGCGTCTTCCTCCCTCAGACTTTGTGAAACTTTCCTCAAGCGGTCGTGGCATCGCGCCGCGACCGTGTTTGCGGTCCTGATCGCGTTGAGCGGGGTGCCGGTGGACAGCCAGGCGCGTGCCGCGGGGCTCACCGCCGGACATGCTCTCAAGCACGCCGCCGGGTTCGCGGCCGTCCAAGCGTCGCCGGCGGACGCGTCTGCCGCCGAGGCGCAGGCGCCGCCGGCGAATCCGGCCCCGACGCGCGCCGCTCAGCCGGCGCCGACGCCGCCGGTCGAGAGCACGCAACCGGCGGCCCCGCCGGCGCAAGCAGCGCCGCATGCAGCCCCCGGCGAGGCGCCTGCCGGCGATCACGCGGCGCCGCCAGCTCCCATGTCGACCGAGCCGGCGCATGGCCAGCCTCCGGCGCACGGCCCCCCGGCCGCGGGCGCGCCTCCCCCGACAGGCGCGCACGGTGCCGGCGCTGCCCAACCCGGCGGCGAGGCCCACCCCGAGAGCATCTGGCCCACCATCGCCCGCCTCTTCAATTTCGCCGTCCTCGTCGGCGGCCTCGTCTACCTGCTGCGGTCCCCCCTCGCTCAGCATCTCGCCAGCCGCAGCCAGCAGATCCGCGGCGGCCTCGAGACGGCGCGCGCGACGACCGCGACCGCGACGGCGCAGCTGGCCGAGCTCGATCGCCGGCTGCAGGCGCTGCCCGTCGAGCTCGAATCGCTGCGCGTCAAGGGCGTCGAGGAGATCGCCGCCGAGGAGCGCCGGATCCAGGCCCACGCCGAAGCCGAGCGCACGCGGCTGATCGACGACATGCAGCGCGACGTCGCCGTCCGGATCCGGGTGGCTCGCAAGGCGCTGACCGAGCACGCCGCGGATCTGGCGATTGGCCTCGCTGCCGATCGCGTCCGCCAGTCCATCACCGACGCCGATCAGGCGCGGCTGATCGATCGCTACACCACCCAGGTGAAAGACATCCATGGCTAGCCGCGCTTCCGCGCGCCGTTACGCGCGCGCCCTGTTCGGCGTCGTGTCGAAATCCGGCGACGTCGACGCGGCCCTCGCCGAGCTGCAGGGGCTGGGGTCGGCGATTGCCGGCCACGACGACCTGCGCCGGGCGCTCACCAGCCCCGGCGTCCCGCTCGGCGCGAAGCTGACCATCGCCCGCGAAGTGCTGGCGCTCCAGCCGGTCTCGAAGGTCGTGGCGCGGCTGATCACGCTGGTCGTCGAGAACGACGACGTCGACGAGCTCGACCAGATCGTTCAGGAGTTCGAGCAGCGCGTGCTCGACCTGCATCACGTGGTGCGCGCCGAGATCACCTCGGCGGTGCCGCTGCCGGCCGACAAGGTGCAGGCGATCGAAGCCGCGCTCGCCACCGCGTCAGGCGCCCGGGTCGTGATCACGCCGCGCGTCGATCCGGCGATTCTCGGCGGCGTCGTCGCCAAGGTCGGCAGCCGCGTCTACGACGGCAGCATCGTCCGTCATCTGGCCCGGATCCGTGCCCGTCTCGTCAGCGGCGAGTCATTCCAGTAGTCCTATGAACATCAGAGCCGAAGACATCTCCCGCATCCTCCGCGAGCAAGTCGGCGGATACACCGTCGACGTGGACGTCGCCGAAGTCGGCACCGTCGTGACGATCGGCGACGGCATGGCCCGCCTGCACGGCGTGGAGCGCTGCATGGCCGGCGAAATGATCGAGTTTCCGGGCGGTGCCTACGGCATCGCGCTGAACCTCGAGGAAGACAGCGTCGGCTCGGTGCTCCTGGGTGACGCGCACAACATCAAGGAAGGCGACATCGTCAAGCGCACCGGCCGCATCATCTCGGTGCCGGTCGGCGACGAGATGCTCGGCCGCGTCGTCAACGCGCTCGGCCAGCCGGTCGACGGCAAGGGCCCGGTCCCGACCACGCAGTTCCTGCCGATCGAGCGCATCGCGCCAGGCGTCGTCGATCGCCAGTCGGTGCGCGAGCCGATGCAGACCGGCCTCAAGGCTATCGACGCGATGATCCCGGTCGGCCGCGGCCAGCGCGAGTTGATCATCGGCGACCGCCAGACCGGCAAGACCGCGGTCGCCGTCGACACGATCCTGAACCAGAAGGACACCGGCGTCATCTGCATCTACTGCGCGGTCGGTCAGAAGCAGTCGACCATCGCCCAGATCGTGCGCACGCTCGAAGAGAACGACGCGATGCGCTACTCGATCGTCGTTGCCGCGGCGGCCTCCGACCCGGCGCCGATGCTCTACGTGGCGCCCTACGCCGCCTGCGCGCTCGGCGAGTTCTTCCGCGATTCGGGCCGCCACGCCCTGGTCATCTACGACGATCTCTCGAAGCACGCCCAGGCCTACCGCGAGATCTCGCTGCTGCTCCGCCGTCCCCCGGGCCGCGAAGCCTACCCGGGCGACGTCTTCTACCTGCACTCGCGCCTGCTCGAGCGCGCGGCGAAGCTGAATGACGCCAAGGGCGGCGGCTCGCTGACGGCGCTGCCGATCATCGAGACCCAGGCCGGCGATCTCTCGGCCTACATCCCGACCAACGTCATCTCGATCACCGACGGCCAGATCTTCCTCGAGAGCGACCTGTTCCACCAGGGCGTGCGCCCGGCCATCAACGTCGGCAACTCGGTGTCGCGCGTCGGCGGCTCGGCCCAGATCAAGGCGATGCGCCAGGTCGCCGGCACGCTGCGGCTCGACCTCGCCCAGTATCGCGAGCTGGCGGCGTTCGCGCAGTTCGGCAGCGATCTCGACAAGTCGACGCAGCAGCAGCTCAATCGCGGCGCCCGTCTCGTCGAGATCCTGAAGCAGAAGCAGTACTCACCGCTGCCGGTGGCGCAGCAGGTCGTGATCATCTATGCCGGCAACAACGGGTATCTCGACAGCGTGCCCGTCGCCGACGTCGGCCGCTACCAGGATGCGCTGGTCACGTTCATGGAGACCAAGCGGCCGGGCATCCTGCAGACGATCGCCGAGAAGAAGACCCTCGACG
The DNA here is from genome assembly GCA_031407765.1 of Vicinamibacteraceae bacterium. GTDB lineage: Bacteria > Acidobacteriota > Vicinamibacteria > Vicinamibacterales > Vicinamibacteraceae > JBDSLU01. Next base: position 12,491 of record JANOIR010000088.1, on the reverse strand, counting down.
ATGCCCTGAAGGCGGAGCTCAACACGACGCTCAGCGAGTTCGGCAAGACCTTCGCCGCCGGCGCCACCGCGGCCGCGTAGCTTCCGACGGAACCGAACGCCCATGCCCTCCCTGATCGACATCCGGCGCCGCGTCCGCGCGGTCAAGTCGACGCAGCAGATCACCAAGGCCATGAAGATGGTCTCGGCGTCGAAGCTGCGCCGCGCGCAGGAGCGCATCGTCAACGCGCGCCCGTTCGCGCAGAAGATGCTGAGCGTCCTCAACAGCCTGGCGGCGCGCGTCGATCCGGCGGCGCATCCGCTGCTCGCCACGCCCGAGGCCGGCGCCAACGCCCGCACGCTCCTCATTGTGATTACCGCCGACAAGGGGCTGTGCGGCAGCTTCAACACCAACATCGTCAAGGCCGCCAACCAGTTCGCCAACGAATCGCCGGCGCGCCAGGTGGCGATGGGCCTGGTGGGGCGCAAGGGCCGCGACTTCTTCCGGCGCCGCGGCTTCGACGTCCGCTACGAGGACGTCGGCCTGTTCAGCGCGCTCAAGCTGTCGCACGCGCAGGCGGTCGCCGCCCGCGCCATCGACGAGTTCACCGCCGGCCGGGTGTCGTCGGTGTACCTGATCTACAACGAGTTCAAGAGCGTGATGATGCAGCGGGTCGCCATCGAGCGGCTGCTCCCGATCGCGCGCCTCGACGCGGCCCCCGGCACCGCGCCGGCCGCTCCCACCGGCAGCGGCGTCGATTACCTCTACGAGCCATCGCCCGAGGCCATCATCGGCGAGCTCCTGCCCAAGCACGTCGAGAGCCAGATCTTCCGGGCCCTGCTCGAGTCCGCCGCCTCCGAGCACGCCGCACGCATGACCGCGATGGACGCGGCGACGCGCAACGCGAGCGACATGATCGATGAGCTGACCCTCTACATGAACAAAGTCCGCCAGGCGGCGATCACGCGCGAGATCATCGAAGTGGTGTCGGGCGCGCAAGCGCAGTAGGACGAGGAACACAGCACATGGCAGTTGCGACCCCATCGAGCACGAGCATCGGCACCGTCATCCAGGTCATCGGCCCCGTCGTCGACGTGGAGTTCGAGGCGGGACGGCTGCCGGCGATCTACAACGCCCTGCGCATCCAGGGGCCGGCATCGTACGTCGGCGGCACCGACATCAACATCGTCTGCGAAGTCGAGCAGCACATCGGCGAGAACCGCGTCCGCGCCGTTGCGATGTCGGCGACCGACGGTCTGCAGCGCGGGATGAAGGTGACCGACACCGGTGCGGCGATCATGGTGCCGGTCGGGCCGCAGACGCTGGGGCGCGTGCTGAACGTGCTCGGCGAGCCGGTGGACTTCCCCGACCGCCCGGTCGAGACCACGGAGCGCTGGCCGATTCACCGGCCCGCCCCTTCGCTCGAGGACCAGTCGACCAAGCTCGAGATGTTCGAGACCGGCATCAAGGTCATCGATCTCCTCGAGCCGTACCTCAAGGGCGGCAAGATCGGGCTCTTCGGCGGCGCCGGCGTCGGCAAGACCGTCGTCATCATGGAGCTGATCAACAACATCGCCCTGAAGCACGGCGGTGTGTCGGTGTTCGCGGGCGTGGGCGAGCGCACGCGCGAAGGCAACGACCTCTGGCTCGAGATGCAGGAGAGCGGCGTCGTCAAGCCGGACGACTACCAGAATTCGCGCGCCGCGCTGATCTACGGCCAGATGACGGAGCCGCCGGGCGCGCGCCTGCGCGTCGGGCTGACCGGCCTGACCGTCGCCGAGTACTTCCGCGACTCCGAGGGCAAGGACGTCCTGCTGTTCATCGACAACATCTTCCGCTTCACGCAGGCGGGCTCGGAGGTCTCGGCGCTCCTCGGCCGCATGCCGTCGGCGGTCGGCTACCAGCCGACGCTGCTCACCGAGATGGGCGAACTGCAGGAGCGCATCACCTCGACCAAGAAGGGCTCGATCACCTCGGTGCAGGCGATCTACGTGCCGGCCGACGACTACACCGACCCGGCCCCGGCGACGACCTTCGCCCACCTCGACGCGACCACCAACCTGTCGCGTGCGATCTCCGAGCTCGGCATCTACCCGGCCGTCGATCCGCTGGCGTCGACCTCGCGCATCCTCGATCCGCGCATCATCGGCGACGCGCACTACAACGTCGCGCGATCGGTCAAGCAGGTGCTGCAGCGGTACAAGGACCTGCAGGACATCATCGCCATCCTCGGCATCGACGAGCTGTCGGAAGAAGACAAGCTCACGGTGGCGCGAGCCCGCAAGATCCAGAAGTTCCTGTCGCAGCCCTTCTTCGTCGCCGAGCAGTTCACCGGCCTCAAGGGCAAGTACGTCGCGGTCGCCGACACCATCAAGGGCTTCAAGGAGATCGTCGACGGCAAGCACGACGAGATCCCCGAGCGTGCCTTCTACATGGCGGGCGGCATCGATGACGTACTGGCCAGCGCCGAGCAGATGCGGAAGACCGCCTAACGTCCCCTGGACTAGGAGCTACCGATGGCCCTGCCGACCAAGCTGACGCTCGAGATCGTGACGCCGGAGCGGCCGCTCGTCCGCGAGACGGTGGACGAAGTCACGCTGCCTGGAGTCGAGGGCGAGCTGGGCATCCTCCCCGGGCACACGCCGCTGCTGACCGTGCTCAAGGTCGGCGTCCTGTCGTACCGCATGGGCGAGGAGCGGCACTACGTCGCCATCGCCTACGGCTTCGCCGAGGCGCTGGCCGACCGGGTGACGGTCCTGGCCCAGATGGCCGAGCGGGCCGAGGACATCGACGTGACCAAGGCCCGGGCGGCGCAGGAGCGGGCCGAACAGCGCCTGTCGGCCGGCGGACCCCAGACAGACCTCGAGAGCGCCCGGGAATCCCTGGCGAAAGCATCGACGCGCCTTGTGGTCGCATCGAAGGCCCGGACCAAGTAGACTCAGCCTTCCTATGCCGGTCCAGTGGGCGGCCACGACGCATCCGGGCATCCGTCGCACGTCCAACGAGGACTGCTACTGCTCGCGGCCGGACCTGGGCCTCTTCATCGTCGCTGACGGGATGGGCGGCCATGTCGCGGGCGAAGTTGCGTCCAAGATCGCGGTCGACGCCATCGAGGCCTTCATCGGCGAGACCGCCAGCCAGGATTCCGCGCTGACCTGGCCGCATCCGATCGACCCGGCACTCGGCATCGACGGCAGCCGTCTCAAGAGCGCGTTCCATCTGGCCAACAGGCGCCTGGCCGACGAGGTCGCGGCGGCCGTCGATCTGCGCGGCATGGCAACGACCGCGTCGACCGTGCTGCTCAAGGACGAGCACCGCGCGATGCTCGCGCACGTCGGCGACTCGCGCATCTATCTGTTCCGCGACAACGAGCTGGAGCGCATGACCGACGACCACTCGTGGGTCGAGGAGCAGATGCGCGCCGGCCTGCTGTCGCCGCTCGAGGCGCGCCAGCATCCGTGGCGCAACGTCGTGACTCGCGCGCTTTCCGGCGGCGAGGATCCCGAAGTCGACGTCAAAGAAGTCTCGCTGCAGCCCGGCGATCGCCTGCTGCTCTGCTCGGACGGGCTGTCCTCTGTCGTCCCCGACGACCGCATCGAAGAAATCATGCGGGCCCAGCCCGTGCCGACCGAGGCGTGCCAGGCGCTCGTCGACGCAGCCAACGGCGCCGGCGGCCCCGACAACGTCACGACGCTCATCCTGCAGATCGATGCTCCATAACCTCCGGCGGCTCCTGCGCTACAGAGGGCTGATTCAAAGCCTCGTGGCGCGCGAGCTGAAGGCCCGTTATCGCGGGTCGGTGCTCGGCTTCTTCTGGTCGTTCATCAACCCGCTGCTGCTGCTCTCGATCTACACGTTCGTCTTCCGGTTCGTGCTGCCCGGGACGCATCCGGCGGAGATCGAGCCGTACGCGCTGTTCATGTTCTGCGGCATCCTGCCCTGGACGTGGTTCTCGTCGTCGCTGTCCGAATCGGCCAACGTGCTGATCGGCCACGGCAACCTGATCAAGAAGGTGCTCTTTCCCGCCGAGGTCCTGCCCATCGTCACCGTGCTGGCGAACATGGTGCACTTCTTCCTCGGACTGCCGATCCTGATCGGCTTCCTGATCTACTACTGGCGGCCGATCACGATCGGGGAGCTGTTGTGGTTTCCGGTGGTCGTCTTCGTGCAGGCCCTCCTCACCACCGGGTTCGCGTTGATCCTGTCGGCGCTGACGGTGCACTTCCGTGACATCAAGGATCTGCTGGCGAACGTCCTCACGTTCTGGTTCTTCGCGACGCCGATCATCTATCCCATGCCCCAGGGCGCGAGCAGCGACCCGAAGCTGCCGGAATTCGCCAGGACCCTCCTGAACCTGAACCCGTTCACGCACCTGGCGATCTCCTACCAGGAAATCCTCTTCTACCCGGGGCCGTTCGGTCACTGGAGGTGGCTGCTCGCACTCGGCGGCGCGTCGGCGGTGCTCTTCCTGATCGGCTACTTCCTCTTCGATCGCCTGCGCGATTCCTTCGCGGAGGAGGTTTAAAGAGTGGCCACCAACGCGATCGAAGTCCGCGACGTCAGCAAGGTCTATCGCCGCTACGGCCACCGCCGTCAGTTCGCCACGCTCAAGAGCGCGATCCTGTCGGGCAGCTTCGTCTCGGATCTCAAGGCCGAGGAGACGTTCGAGGCGCTGAAAGGCGTGTCCTTCGACGTCGCCGCCGGCCGCACCTACGGCATCATCGGCCGCAACGGATCCGGCAAGAGCACGATGCTGAAGTGTGTCGCCGGCATCACTCGCCCGACCCGCGGCACGGTGACGGTCAACGGCCGCATCTCCGCCCTGATCGAGCTCGGCGCCGGCTTCCATCCCGAGATCTCCGGCCGCGAGAACGTCTTCATCAACGGCATCATGCTCGGGCTCTCGAAGAAGGAGATCACCAGGCGTTTCGACGAGATCGTCCGCTTCGCCGAGCTCGAGGACTTCATCGACGCGCCGGTCAAGACCTACTCCTCGGGCATGTACATGCGCCTCGGCTTTGCCGTCGCGATCCATGTCGATCCCGACGTGCTGCTGGTGGACGAGGTGCTCGCCGTGGGCGACGAGAGCTTCACCCACAAGTGCCTCGACAAGTTCAGCGACTTCCGCCGCCGCGGCAAGACGATCCTCCTGGTGACGCATTCGCTCGGCCTGGTCGAGCGCTTCTGCGACGAGGCGCTGTGGCTCGAGGGCGGCAAAGTGCGGGCGACCGGCGATCCGCGTCGCGTGGTCGGCGCCTACGTCACTGCGGTCGAGGACGGCGAGGAAACGCTGCTGGCGCGCGAGGACGCTCGCGCCCGCGCCGAGGTGGCGGCGCAGACCTCGGCGGGCGAGACGCCTGTCCATGCGCCTGACGATCCGGTCGCGGTCGGCGCCGCGAGCGCCGCCGAGCCGACGCCGGCCGACATGTTCCTGGCGTCGGCCGGACGCTGGGGATCGCGCGAGGTCGAGATCGGCGGCGTCACGCTCATCGGCGACGAAGGTCCGGGCCACCTGTTTCACGCCAACGAGAAGCTGATCGTGCGCCTCGACGTGTCGGCCGCCGTGCCGGTGACCGACTTCGTCTTCGGCTTCGGCCTGTTCAACGCCGACGGCGTCTGCGTCTATGGCACCAACACCGATCTCGAGGATCTCGAGCCTGGAGAGATCAACGGCAGCGGCCAGGTCGACTTCGTCATCGAGCCGCTCGGCCTGATCGAGGGCACCTACAAGATCGACGTCGCCGTCCACCGCCGCGACGGCTATCCCTACGACTACCACCGCCTGCTCTACACGTTCCGCGTCAAGTCGCGGACCAAGGACGTCGGCATCTTCCGGCCGCCGCACACGTGGGTGTTCTCGCAGGGCGTGAAGCTCAACCCTCGTCTCTGAGACCATCATGCACGTGACGCCGGCGCCCGTCCTGTCGCTGGCCGATGCGCCGCGCTGGGTCGAAGGCCAGCGCGAAGCCGGCCACGCCGTCGTGTTCACGAACGGTGTGTTCGACCTCGTCCATCCGGGCCACGTCACCTACCTTGCCGCGGCGCGCGCCGAGGGCGACGTGCTGATCGTGGCCGTCAACAGCGATCGCTCGGTGCACGCGAACAAGGGCCCGTCGCGTCCGATCCTGCCCGAACAGGAACGGGCCGAACTGCTCGCCGCGCTCGAGGTCGTCGACGCGGTCGTGATCTTCGACGACGAGACGCCGGCGGCCATCGTCGCAGCTCTGCAGCCGGACGTCCTCGTCAAAGGCGCCGACTGGGCGCATGATGCGATCGTGGGGCGGGACACGGTCGAGGCCAGGGGCGGACGGGTCGTGCGGATCGACGTGGTGCCGGGGTATTCGACGTCGCGCATCGTCGCACGGATGCAGGGCTGATGGCCGTTTCCGCGGCGTCCTCGCTCTCGCTGCGCGCGCTGCTGTTCCGCGCGATCGAACGCGCCGGTCTCGAGCCGGCGGCCCAGCACCTCTCAGGCGTCACCCCGCCGGCGGCGGCGTTGGCGCTGTCCGCCGCCGCCCGCCGCTCGCCGGTCGTGGTCGTCGTCCCGGCCGACCGCGACATCGATCCGCTGATCGCCGACATCCGCTTCTTCGCGTCGGCGCTCGAAGGCTGGAGCGTCGCGCACGCCGAGCGCGTCGTCCTGCCCTGCCCGTCGCTCGAGATCGACCCCTACCGCGAAATCGCGCCGCACCTCGACGTGACTTCCGCCCGCGCCCGCGCCCTGCACGCGCTGGCAACGAAGTCGGTGCGCGTCGTCGTGACCTCGGTGGCGGCGATCGCGGCGCGGGTCAGCAGTGTCGGCCGCATGCGCGACGCCAGCGTGACGCTCCAGCCGGGCGTCGACGTCGACTTCGACACGCTTGCCGTTCGATTCGTCGACGCCGGCTTCACCCGCGCCGATCCGGTCGACCAGCACGGCGAGTTCTGCATCCGCGGCGGCCTCGTCGACGTGTTCCCACCGGGCGAGGCGCAGCCGGTGCGCGTCGAGTTCCTCGGCGACACCATCGAGACGCTGCGCCGCTACGACGCCCAGACCCAGCGCTCGGTCGAGACGATCGATCAGGTGCTGCTGCTGCCGCTGCGCGACGTGCTGCCGGAATCAGGTGGGCGCGGCGCGCAGGGCGCTGACGACATCGGCGCCGAGACCGTCGACCGCGGCGGCACGCTCCTCGGCTACGCGGCCGAAGCCGGTGCCCGTCTGTTCGTCGTCGAGCACGGCGACGTCATCGAGCACGGCGAAGCCCTGGACGCCTCGCTCGCCGCCGGTTACGCCGAAGCGACGCGACGCGGCCGCCGCGTGCTCGAGCCGGCGGTCCTGGCGGTGCCGTGGGCCGAGCTGGCCGCCGCGCTCGGCGCGGCGACGCGCCTCGATCGGCTGGCCGTCGATACACCAAATCGCCCGGTCCGCGAGATCGCGAGCCAGAGCGTCAGCCGGCATCACGGCCGTGTCGATCAGTGGGTCGCCGAGTTACGCAAGGCGCGCGAGGCCGGCGAGACCACGCTGTTCGTCGCCGAGTCCGCCGGGCGCGCCGAGCGGACGATCGAGCTGCTCCGTGAATACGACGTGCTGGCGCTGCCGGTCGACGCCGCCGAAGTGGCACGCGCGGCCGTGGTGCTGGTCACGACCGGCGCGATCACGGCGGGCGTGCGCCTCGCCGAGGCCAAGCTGACGCTGGTCGCCGAGAGCGACGTCTTCGACGACGAGCGCGTGCGGCGCGACCGGGCCTCCGCCGCCGGCGGGCCATCGGCCGGGACGCGGCGCACCTTCTTCTCCGATTTCCGCGATCTCAAAGTCGGTGATCACGTGGTCCACGTCGATCACGGCATCGGCATGTTCGTCGGTTTGAAGAAGCTGGCCGTCGGGGCGGACCCGCAGGAATTCATGGAGCTCCGCTACGCCGAGGACCACAAGCTGTTCGTCCCGGTCGAGCACCTGGATCTGGTCCAGAAGTACTCCGGAGGCGGCAGGCCGCAGCTGGATCGCCTGGGCGGCACGACCTGGGAGAAGGCCAAGACTCGCGTCAAGAAGGCGATGCGCGACATGGCCGACGAGCTGCTGAAGCTCTATGCCATGCGCAAGGCGGTCCCCGGCCACGCCTTCGGGGCGGACACGCACTGGCAGGAGGAATTCGAGCAGGCGTTCGAGTACGAGCTGACCGGCGACCAGAAGACCGCGATCACCGACATCAAGAACGACATGGAGTCCCCGACGCCGATGGATCGGCTGCTCTGCGGCGACGTCGGCTACGGCAAGACCGAAGTGGCGATGCGCGCGGCGTTCAAGGCGGTGATGGACGGGCGGCAGGTCGCCTTCCTGGCGCCGACGACCGTCCTCGCCTTCCAGCACCTGCGCACGCTGCAGTCGCGGTTCGCGGCCTTCCCCGTCAAGATCGACATGGTCAGCCGCTTCCGCTCGAAGGCGGAGCAGAAGGTCACCCTGGCGAACCTGGCGGAAGGCAAGCTGGACGTCATCGTCGGCACGCACCGGCTGCTGTCCAAGGACGTCATCTTCCAGGATCTCGGCCTGCTCGTCGTCGACGAGGAGCAGCGCTTCGGCGTCGCGCACAAGGAGCGCATCAAGCAGATGCGCCGCAAGGTCGACGTGCTGACGATGAGCGCGACGCCGATCCCACGCACGCTCAACATGTCGCTGGTGGGCATCCGCGACATGTCGGTGATCGAGACGCCGCCGCGCGACCGCCTGGCGATCCAGACCAACGTCGTCGCCTTCGACCAGAAGGTGATCGGCGACGCGGTGCGGCACGAGCTCGAGCGCGGCGGCCAGGTCTATCTGGTGCACAACCGCGTCGAGTCGATCCACTCGATCGCCGGGCTGGTGCAGCGCCTCGTGCCCGAGGCGAAGATCATCGTCGGGCACGGCCAGATGGGTGAGGACGATCTCGAGAAGGTCATGGTCGACTTCGTCGCTCGCAAGTTCGACGTGCTGGTGGCCACCACCATCATCGAGAACGGGCTCGACATCCCGAACGCCAACACGATCATCATCAACCGCGCCGATCGCTATGGCCTGGCACAGCTGTATCAGCTCCGCGGCCGCGTCGGCCGATCGGATCGCCGGGCCTACGCCTATCTGCTGGTGCCGCCGGGGCACACCCTGTCGCCCGTCGCCCGCAAGCGGCTGGCGGCGATGCGCGAGTTCAGCGACCTGGGCAGCGGCTTCCGTGTCGCCGCGCTCGACCTCGAGATCCGCGGCGCCGGCAACCTGCTCGGCGGAGAGCAGAGCGGCCACATCGAATCGATCGGCTTCGAGATGTATCTCAAGCTGCTCGAGGAGACGATCCGGGAGCTCAAGGGCGAGGAGCTCGAGGACGACGCCCGCGCGACGCTCAACCTGAAGGTCGAGCTGAAGATCGAGGAAACCTACATCCCGGACATGAACCAGCGCCTGGGCGTCTATCGTCGCCTGGCCGCGGTGCGGACCGAGCAGGCGCTCGAAGACGCCTTTGCCGAGGTTCGCGACCGCTATGGTCCGCCCCCCGAATCGCTCACCAACCTGGCGGCCTATGCGTCGATCCGCATCCTGGCCGACAAGCTCCGGGTGGAGGCCATCGACCGGGAAGGCTCTTCGATCGTCTTTAGATTCAGGTCCGGTGGGGTGGACCCGGCGCGGGTGATCAGCCTGATGAACCGGCGGCCGGACATCGCGTTGGTGCCGCCCGCGTCGCTCCGCTTGACGGCGACGCAACCCATGACAGCACCGACGTTTACGGCGAAGCGACAAGGCCAGCTCGAGCCACCGAAGGGAAAATTGGGTCGTAAGCCAGAAATGAAGCAGGCGTCCTGGTGGACGCAGCGCGCCACCAGCGGTACCGTGGCGCCTGGCTTCACCCGTCAGGAGCTCGTCAAGCCGACGAAGACGCCATGGGACGACCCAGATAGGCTGTTCGACCAAGTCAAGGGTGTCCTGACCGAACTCACTGATTTCGCGTAGGATTCCAGGGTAAAGAGATCCACATCATGCCGACGAACTACCGCCGCCTGGTCCTGGGAGGCCTGCTGACGCTCGGCCTCGCCGCGGCCGCGTCCCTGCCGCTCCGCGCCGAGATCATCGAACAAGTTCTCGTCAAGGTGAACGGCGAGATTTTCACCAAGACCGACCTCGAGCAGCGCCAGGTCCTCGCCCTCCGGGCGCAGAACCGCAACATGAAGCCCGAGGACGCCAAGAACGACGAGACGCTCCGCAAGGCCCTCGACGAGGTCACCCCGCAGGTCCTGGGCGACGCGATCGACGAGCTCCTGCTGCTGCAGCGCGGCAAGGAGCTGGGCTTCTCCCTCTCGGACGAGCAGTTCAGCCAGATCGTCGCCAACATCCGCAAGGAGAACCGCCTCGAGAGCGAGGAGCAGTTCCTGGCCGCGCTCAAGCAGGAAGGGCTATCGCTGCCCGAGCTGCGGCGCAGCATCGAGCGGCAGATGATCGTCAACCGCGTCCAGCAGCAGGACGTGATGGACAAGATCTCGATCACCGAAACGGAGTCCGCGGCCTATTTCGCCACTCACCGCGACGAGTTCACCACGCCGGCCGCGGTTACCCTGCGCGAGATCCTGGTGGCGGTGCCCGACAAGGCGCCGGAGGGCGCGGCAAACGCCGGCCAGGCCGGTATCAACGTCGGCCTCGACGATGAAGCCAAGGTCAAGGCCGAGGCCCTGCGCCACCGGATCACCGCCGGCGAGGACTTCGCGACCCTGGCGGCGGCGAGCTCGGAGGCCCCCTCCAAGGCCAATGGCGGGCTGATCGGCCCGGTGAACCCCGAGGAGATGTCACCGCAGCTGGTCGCCGTGGTCAAGACGCTGAAGGTCGGCGACACCACGCAGCCGATTCGCACCCAGCGCGGCTACCAGATCATCAAGCTCGAAAGCCGGAGCGAGACGGTCGTGCCGCAGCTCGAACAGGTGCGCAACCAGGTGGCGGATCGGGTCTTCCGCGAGAAGGGCCGACCGGAGCTGGCCAAGTACCTCAAGAAACTGCGCGATCAGGCCATCATCGAGTGGAAGAACGACGAGATCCGCAAGGCCTACGAGGCCTTCCTGGCGCGGCCGACCACGCCGACGACGAGCTCGAACTGAGCCCCCCCGCGAGCCCGCGATGAAGATCGGTCCTCTCCCGATCGAGCCCGCGCTCGGCGTCGCGCCGATGGCCGGCATGACCGACACCGCCTTCCGGCGGCTGGTCAAGCGTCACGGGGGCTGCGGTTTGGTCGTGAGCGAGATGGTCAGCTCCGAGGGCCTCGTCCGCGGCATCGATCGCACGCTGGAGTACGCGGAGTACACCGAGGAAGAGCGCCCCGTCTCGATCCAGATCTTCGGCGGCGATCCGGCCAAAATGGCCGACGCCGCCGCGATCGTCGAGGGCATGGGTGCCAGCGCCGTCGACGTCAACATGGGCTGCCCGGTGCCGAAGATCTCGAAGCACCACGCCGGCTGCAGTCTGATGCGCGACCCCACGCACGCCGCCGCCATCGTTGGCGCGATGACGCGCGCGGTGCGTATCCCGGTGACGGTTAAGATGCGCGCCGGCTGGACCGACGAGGAGATCAACGCGCCGCTGGTCGCCCGGCTGGTCGCCGACGCCGGCGCCGCCGCGGTCACCGTGCACGGCCGCACCGCCAAACAGGCCTACACCGGGTCGTCGGACTGGAGCCTGATCGACCGCGTCGCGCGCGAGATTACGATCCCGGTGATCGGCAGCGGCGACCTGGTCGAGCCCGAGCAGATCGTCGAGCGGCTGCGCACCACTGGCGTCGCCGGTGTCATCGCCGGACGCGGCGTGCTGCGCAACCCGTGGCTACTCGCGCAGGCCTCGGATCTGCTCGAGGGGCGGCCGGTGCGGACGGTCTCGGGCGAGGACCGGGCCCGATTCCTCCTCGACTACATCGATCTGCTGCTGCGCGAGCGCGTCGACGAGGCGATCGGTTTCCGCCATACCGCGCCGATGGCGCCGGAAGAAGCGGAGCGCGCGCGCCAGGAGCCCGCGCAGGGCCGCGAGCGCTGGGTGATCAACAAGCTGCGCGCGCTGATGTCGTGGTACAGCAAGGGCCTCGACGGCGGCTCGCACCTGCGCATCCGCGTCAACCAGGCCAGCTCGATCGGCGAACTGCGTGACATCGTCCACGAGTTCTTCCTGGACGGCATCACGGCGCTGCCGCGCGACGTTCGCACGGTGACACTCGTCTGACGCAACGCGTCAGGCCTCGGCCAACAGTCGGCGCGCCGCGCCGGCGGCCACGTCCCCGCTCTCGAAATCGAAGACGAGCGCCGCCCCGAGCGCCGCATTGAAGGCGGCGCCGAGCGTCTGGTGAGCCGGGTGCGCGAGGTAGGCGTCGAGGCCGGCGCGATCGTCGAGCCATACCATTGCCACAAAGGGCAGGTCCGGTGGCGCGCCGGCCGTGTAGGCCGGTGGCGCCGCGGTCTGGCGCCCCACTTCGAAGCGTCGGACACCTGGGATGTCGCGCGCGGCGCGCTCGATGGCGGCCACGAGCGCGTCGGCGTCCGCC
>JANOIR010000262.1:0-4692 GCA_031407765.1 Vicinamibacteraceae bacterium | reverse complement strand
TGTGAGGACACGCCTGGCGTGTCGTGCGCCGGCTATCGCGTCGACGAGCTGCCGTGGCAACACGGAGACGAATCGGTCCAGGTCTTCGGCCAGGTCGTCGGCGCTCATTACTTCACGCTGCTCGGCGTCGAGGCGATGCAGGGGCGCGTGTTCACGGCCGACAGCGTGCGGCAGGCGCGAGAGACAGTCGTGGTGACGCACGCGTTCTGGGAGCGGCAACTGGGCCGCGACCCGCACGTGATCGGCCGCACGCTGGTCCTCGCCGGACATCCGTACGCCGTGATCGGCGTCCTGCCTCGCGGATTTCGCTCGATCTGGGGCCTGGGGATCGCGCCGACGCTGTACCTGCCCGCCGGCTCCGCGGCCCGCCCGCCCACGACGGGGCGCGCTGATACCGAGTACGAGCTCCTCGGCGCGCTGGCGCCAGGACAGAGCCTGGCGGAGTTTCGCGCAAAGGTCGCGGCGCGCGGCGCCGCGTTGGAGCGCCTGGATCCGCTCCACAACCAGGACTTCCACCGGGTGCAGACGTTCCCGTTCCACCCGCTCGGACTCTTTCTGAGCGCCGATGATCAGATGCTGCGGATCATCCTGCTGTTCGCCTCGTTGATTGTCGTTCTCGTGTTCCTGCTCGCGGTCGTGGCGTGCGTCAACGTCGCTGGATTGCTGGTGGCGCGAGCCGTCGCACGGCAGCGCGAGTTCGCGGTTCGCGTCAGCATCGGGTGCGGGCGGTGGCGGCTGGCGCGGCTGCTCCTGGCCGAGAGTCTCCTGCTGGTGATGGCCGGCGTCGGGCTCGGCGCCGTGGCGAGCATCTGGCTGGCGCGCGTCCTGGTGGCGGTGCCGCTGCCGTTTCCAGTGCCGTTCGAGGTCGAGGTGCCACTCGATCTGCACCTGCTCGCCTATCTGGCAACCCTCGTGGGTCTTGCCACAGTGGTAGTCGGCGTCGCGCCTGTGCTGCAGGCCTTCCGCGTCTCCGTCGTGGGCGGCACTGGCAGTGCCCCGCGGGCGGTCGGCCACCGGCGATGGTCGGCGCGCGGCGTGCTGATCACCGTGCAGGTCGCCATCTCGACCATCCTGCTGGTGGCGACGACACTCTTCGTGCGGAGCCTGTGGGTCGCCAGCCGGATCGACCCCGGATTCGACATCGCGCAGGTCGTGACCGTCGAAGCCGACACGCGGTCACGGCAGCTCACGGCTGCCGAGACGGATGCCTTTTATCGCGCCGCGATCGTTCGCCTGAAGAGCGCGCCCGACGTGTCAGCGGTGTCCGCAGGCGCCATCGTGCCACTCAGCATGGACTCCAGAGTCCACAGCCTGCAGGTCGAGAGTAGCGGCAAGAATCAGGCGATGGTCAACAGCAACTCGATTCTGCCCGACTACTTTCGGGTGATGGGCATCCCGCTCCGATCGGGACGTGACCTCACCCAGGCAGATGCGCAGGCGAAATCGCGCGCGGTCATCGTCAACGAAACGTTTGCTCGCCGCGTCTTCCCCGGGCGCAGCGCGCTGGGCCAGCGCGTGCGCCGGCCGGCGCCGAAAGAACAGGAAGAACCATGGGCGGAAATCGTCGGTGTCGTGGCCGACAGCCGCTACCTGACGCTCGGCGAAGAGACGCGTCCGCAGGTCTACTGGCCGTTCGGCCCGCAACTCGGGAAGATCATCCTCCACGTCCGTACGGAGGGCGATGCGGGAGCCCTGGCGGCCGTGCTGCAAGAAGGCCTGGCCGGCGTCGATCCACGGGTGCGCCTGCGCGTGCGCCCGCTGCAGGCCGTGATGGCCGTGGCGCTGTTTCCCGCCCAAGCCGCGGCCGTCGTGTTGGCCGCGCTCGGTCTGGTCGGCTGGGCGCTCACCGTGGCCGGCGTCTACGGGCTGGTGGCCTACACGGTCACCCGACGCATTCCCGAGATCGGCCTGCGCGTGGCGCTCGGCGCACCGCCATCGAGCGTGATGCGCCTGCTGCTGCGGGACAGTCTGGTGATCGCGCTCGTCGGTGTGGCGGCGGGGCTGATCGTCGCGGCGTTGACCACGCCCTTCCTGAGCGCCATGCTGGCCGGCGTGCCGCCCCGCGACATGACCAGCTTCAGCCTGGCTGCGGTCGCTTTGCTGCTCACGGCGCTCGCGGCCAGCTACGGCCCAGCCCGCCGTGGGCTTCGCCTCTCGCCCACCGAAGCGCTTCGCAGCGAGTGAACGACTACTCGGCCTTCAGTGCTTCCACCGGCGAGATCGCGGCGACGCGGCGCGCCGGGACGTAACTCGCAACGACTGCCGCCGTGAGCAGCACGAGCGGGACGGCAGCGAACGTGACCGGGTCGAGCGGGTCCACGCCGAACAACACCGAGGCCATCGCCTGCGTCAGCAACGCCGACGCGCTCAGCCCAGCGACGATGCCTCCCGCGACCAGCGCCAAGCCCGAGCGGACGACCATCCGCTTCACGTTACGCTGCTGCGCTCCGAGGGCAAGGCGAATGCCGATCTCTCGCGTTCGCTGCGACACCGTGTAGGCGATCACCCCGTAGATGCCGACCAGACCCAGCACGAGCGCCGCGCCGGCGGCGATCGACAGCATCACCAGCGTGAACGACGTCCGCGCCATCGACGTGTCGTAGGCCTCCTGCATCGTGCGCACCGAGCCCAGCGGCAGGCTTGCGTTCACGGCCCACACGGCCTGCTTGATTTCGTTCAACAGACTTTCGCTGCCGGCGCGTGAGGTGCGTATCCCAAAGGTCACGCCACGATCCACCTGCGGAGCGTCGGGGCGATACGGATTGTTGCGGAACGCCGGCCAGTAGACGATGGCGGGCGCCGGTTGCTGCACGCCGTTGTCCCGCACGTCCTGCACGACGCCGATGACTTCGTGCAACGGCGATCCCGGCAGCGAAGCCCGCAGGCGCTTGCCGATCGCCTGCTGCGGCGTCCCCCACAGCTCACGGGCGAGGTTCTCCGAGATGATGACGAAAGGTCGACGGCCGTACAGGTCGGACCATTCGTAGTCGCGTCCGACGATGAACCGGGTGCCTGTGGCTCCGAAGAAGGTCGGCGACACGCCCTTGAACACGCGCATCGGCGGGACCTCGGTGCCAAGCTGCGGCTCGCCTTCCTTCTGGATCGCGTCCCAGGAGGTGCCGAGGCCTTCCATGTGCATGACGTTGGCGTAGCCGACGGAGGTGACGCCCGGAAGCGCCGACAGCCGGTCGACGATGTCGTGCTGCAGGCGCGCCACGCGTTCGGGTTCGGCCACGAGGGCATGAGTGACGGAGATCCGGACCGTCTGGATCGACGCCGGCTCGGTGAAACCGGGCTCGACGCTCCGCAAGGCCAGTGAGGTCCGGATCATCAGCCCCGAGCTGACGAGCAGTACCAGGGCGAGGGCCACCTGCGTCACCACCAGCACGTTGCGGGCACGATGACGCTCTCGGCTGCCGGTGGCCGTGCGTCCGCCGCCGCGCAGGGCGTTCCAGACGCGGGGCCCGCCGTGCCTGAATGCCGGCAGCAGCCCGAAAAGCAATCCGCAGGCGGCCGAAATCACCAACGCGAAGACCAGGCTCCGCAGGTCCAGCGAGATTTCGCTGAGGCGCGGCAGGTTCGCCGGACCCATCGCCACCAGGACGCGCAGACCGCCGAACGCGAGCGCCACGCCAAGGACGCCGCTGATCAGCGCCAGCAGCAGGCTCTCGAGCAGCAGACCGCGGACGATGCGGCCGCGTCCCGCCCCCAGCGACGCGCGCACGGCCAGCTCCTGCTGCCGTCCTTCGGCTCGCACGAGCAGCAGTGTCGCCACGTTCGCGCAGGCGACGAGGAGCACGATGCCGATCGTCCCCATGACGATCCAGAGCACGTCGCCTACGTTGCCCACGACTTCAGCGTGCAGGGATCGGAGTGCCGGCGTGATCCGGAACGCCTCGTAGACACGAGGGTTGACGCCCTTGGCGGCCGGCCAGCTGTTCATCCAGATCGGCACCATGCGGCCGATGTCGGCGTTGGCTTCGTGCAGGGTGACGCCCGGCTTCAGGCGCGCGATTCCCTGGAAGCCGAAGCCAGGCAGCATCAGCGTGTTGCGGTCGGACCGCAGCGGGACGATCAGGTCTGCGTCCGTGTCGAGGACGCGGAAGCCCGCAGGCATCACGCCCACGACTTCCCTGGTCTCGCCCTCGACGATGAGTCCACGCCCGATGACGGAGGGATCGCCTCCGAACCGGCGCTGCCAGTAGCCGTGCGTGAGCATCACTCTGGCTGGCCCGCCGGGCTGTTGATCGCCCTGCGACAGCCATCGGCCGACGACGGGCGTGACGCCAAGCGCCTGGAGTGTGCCATGCGACAGATGGACGCCACGCACCTCTTCAGGCTCGCCTCCCCCCGTCACGGTCGCTGTCGACGCGTACCAGATCCCGACGTGCTGGAACGCGCGATTCTGCTCGGCGAAGGTAAAGAACATCGACTCCGACAACCGGAAGTCGCCGGACACGTCCGCGATCCCCGGCGCGCCGGGCGCGAGCAGCCGCAACGCGACGAGCCGCTCCGGCTCGGGATAGGCCAGCGGACGCAGCAGCACGCCGTTGACGACGCTGAAGACCGCGGTCGTCGCGCCGATCCCGATCGCCAGCGTCAGCACGGCGACCGCCGCGAACATGCGCTGCCGGTTGAGCACGCGGAGCCCGTATCTCAGGTCGCGCAGGAGATCGTCGAGCCAGGGGACTC
>JANOIR010000027.1:0-5643 GCA_031407765.1 Vicinamibacteraceae bacterium | reverse complement strand
TTTTTGCGGGTGGGGGCCCCGTGTGCCCCCCCCCCCCCCCCGTTCCTCCGGCCGCGCCGGGGGCTCCCCCCCCCCCGCGGACCTTGGCGCAGGCCTTCTCCAGCTCCGACAGCGAGGTGATCGTCGTGTCGGTGTAGCGCTTGAGCGGCGTCGCCCCGAGCAGCCCGCGCAGCTCCGCGGAGGCGTAGTCGCAGAGCAGCGCCTTGCCGTGAGCGGTGCAATGCAGCGGCATCAGGGCACCGGTGTGCGCCGGCACGACGATCTGCTTGGTCGACGCGCAGTGGTCGACGAACAGGACCTCGCGTCCCTCACGGACGCCGAGATGCGCGGTTTCGCCCGTCTGCTCGCCGAGCGTCTTGAGGTGCTCGTGACAGATGCCGACCAGCATGCCGCTCCACTCGTAGTTGCGCGACATGCGCCAGATGGACGGGCCCAGGACGTAGGTCTTGCGCGAGTTGGGATTGGCCAGGAAGCCACGCCGCTTCAGCGTGTTGGCGAGCCGGAACACGCTGCTCTGGTTGATGCCGAGCAGGTCGGTCAGCTGCGCCAGCGCCACCGGCTGGGCCGACTTGGCGACCGCCTCGAGAATCGTCAACACGCGATCGACGCTCTGGACCGACGGCGTCTCCAGCGCCCCTTTCCTCATGATGGTCTACGCACGGTCGCCGGCAGCACTTTGGTCAACGCCAAAACGATACCGTGCGACCGTGGCGCAAGCAACCCCTGAACGCGACGCGGCACTTCCACCACGGGCTGCTAACGCGATGAGACGCCGCCGCCCCGAACGGGGTTCGGCGTCGCGTCGGCGTCGAGGTCCCCGAGGGCATATTGGACGCCGGCCAGGACGTGTCCGACCAGGGACGGCGTCATGAAGGTCTCGGGCATGTGGCCAATCGAGGTGTAAAAGACCCGGCCCTTGCCGGAGGTGCGGATCCACGAGACCGGGTAGACCCCGTCCGGGCGCGTATAGCCCGTCCACGGCCGCGGCTCGACGGCCAGGTTGTCGAGCGCCACCGTCACCAGGACACGGACGTCGCTCGCGCGCAGCCGGCGCGCGCCGTCGATGTGGAAACGGTAGTACTCCTCCTGGAAGGGGATGTCCTTGCTGCCGAGCATCGCGACGATGGGGCTGGCCGGATCCTGGACGTGCATGACCCCGTTCTCGATACGGTGCGGCGCGTCCATCGCGCCGAGCAGGTCGGTGAACGCCGTCCAGTTGCGCGACGCCCACGGCGTGCCGTGGATGCCCACCAGGCCGCCCCCTTCCGTGACGAACCGCAGCAGGCCGTCGCGGACGGCCGGATCGGCGAACGCCTCGCCGACGATGTCGTTGAGGAAGATGGCGTCGTAGGCCTTGATCTTCGGGTAGTACAGGTTGGCCAGATCGTTGTTGAACTCCGCCTTCCACGCGCCCGTCTGCTCGCCGAACCGCTGCAGCATCACGTTCGTGTGCGGAATCGTGTTGTGCGACATCCCGTGCAGACTTTCGATCACGAGCAGCGTCCGCGCCTTGCGCGGCTTGGCGAACGCCTGACCGGGCAGCGCCGCTTCAATCCGGCGGCGGGCGTCTTCGGCGCGCGTCTTGATCTCGTCGGGCGTCAGCGTCTCGCCTCTGGCCGGCGTGTAGAGATCCCAGCGGATCGGACGCGAGGCCGAGAACGCCGTGACGTTGCGGCCGTAGGCCGGCTGCACGGTGCGCTCGAACGCGTCGACGGCGGCACCGAGGTCGGCTGTCGTCGGGGCCACGCCCGTCGTGTCGAGCGTCAGGGCGAGCGGCCGGATCTTGCGGCGGTCCAGCTCCTCGAAGAACCCCTCGAGCTTGCCGGCGCCGTCTCCGAGCCGCACGTTCCGGCTGGAGGCGCCGAGGGCGGCCCGATCGCGCAGGTTGACGTAGCGCAGGCGATCGCCGATAGCGTCGAGCGCATCGGCCGGCACACGGCCGGCCTCGAGCCAGGTCCCGGTGTCGATGCCAACGCCGATCCGGGCCGGCTGCGTGCGGATCGCTGCCATCAGCCCGGCCAGCGTCTCGGGCGTGGCAAGCACCGCGACGGCCACGCCGGCGCTCTCGGCGACCGCGCCCAGCCCGGGCAGCGGCGTGGTCGACGGGACGACCACGGTATCGGCCCCCATGGCCTTGGCGAAGGCCAGCGTCTGCCGGCGCGCCGCGTCGTCGGCTGCCAGCGCCTCGACGCGATAGGTGAGCATGCGCATCGTGCCCATCCGCGCGCGCGCGGCCGCGACCTCGTCGGCCGTCAGGCTGGGATCGAGGCCCTTCGTGGCGGCTCCCCCGATGGCCTGTCCGCTTCGTCCCTCGACGAAGTTGACGATGACCGCGTCGGCGCGCACCACCGCGTCCTGCAGCGACAGACCCTCGGGCCGGAGGGCCAGCTTCCACTGCGTCAACCGCTCGTCACCGACGAGCGTGCGTGTGCGCCAAGTGACGCGCTCGAGCGCATCGGGCGCGCGTTCGAAGGCCGGTGCCGGCGGCGGTTGCTGGGCCCGCATCGGCGCGGGGAAGAGACCCGCCGCGGCGGCGATGCCCACGGCGACGGCGGTCAGAACGGTCGAGACGATCCGGTGCATGGTTCTGGCTCCTGATGCGAAGAGGCTCACTTCGAGGATGCCGGCAGGGCGAACACGTAGTAGCCCTGGGCTTCCGGCTTCGACTTCTTGCGTTGAAAATCGTTGCGCCACACGGGATCGCCGCCCGTGCCCTGCGACGCGCCGGCGGAGAAGGCGATGTACTGGCGGCCGCGGATCGCGTACACGGCCGGAATGCCTTCCGGATTGGCGGG
Organism: Vicinamibacteraceae bacterium; assembly: GCA_031407765.1. Lineage (GTDB taxonomy): Bacteria > Acidobacteriota > Vicinamibacteria > Vicinamibacterales > Vicinamibacteraceae > JBDSLU01. The sequence goes on along the minus strand of JANOIR010000027.1, from coordinate 2,848 downwards.
CAGTTCGTGCGACCACAGCAGCCGGCCGTCGGCCTTGTCGTAGGCGCGCAGGGTGCGATCCTGATCGTTGGCGATGAACACCAGCCCGCCGGCGGTCACGACCGGGCCGTTGCGGGCCCGCACGCTGCCGGTGTTGGTGATGCCTTGCGCGGCGAGACCCGGCGCCTGGCCATCGGGAATCCACCATTTCACCGAGCCGTCGTTCAAGTCGTAGGCGGTGAGCCGGGTCCACGGGGGCCCGATGGCGGGCATGCCATGGGTCGTGTACCAGCCGGCCGAGAACGACCCGGTGTAGCGCATCGCGGGGCCCTGATAGCGGGACGGGTTCGGGGGGAGGCGGATCGGCGTGTTGCGATCGACCTGGTCGCCGTCGGCGTTTGGACTGAGCGTGAGCAGGAACGCCTCGAGCGCCGCGAGGCGATCGTCCGGCAGCACGTCCGGCGAAAACGGCGGCATCTGCGCCTGCCCCTGGCGGACCATGCGCCGGAAGCCATCCGGGCCGAGCGTGGCGGGTGATCGCATCGTCACCTGGCCGGGGCCGTGACACGCCGAGCAGGTCTGGAGGTAGAGGTCGTAGCCGAGCTTCTCGCGCGCGCCGCCCTTGACCTCGAACGGCTTGGGCGTGGTGTCGATCCGCGCCAGCTTGCGATAGCTCGGCATCTCGAGGCTGCGCACGTAGACCATGCCCGTGGTGGGATCCCCGGCGGTGACGCCCCAGTTGGCGCCGCCCCAGGCGCCGGGGAACTGGATGTGGAAGCGGCGATCGCTCGATGGCGTGAAGAGGCCGTCGTTGGCCGCCTCGCGCACGGCCTGGCGCAGGCGCTCCTGCTCTTCCGGGCTGACGAACGGGTTGACGTCCTCGGGGCGGAACGTCTGGCGCGCGAAGGCCGCGGGTTTGGTCGGGAAGGGCTGTGTCGGCGACGAGACTTCGCCTGGCACTTCGCTCTTCGGCACCGGCCGCTCCTCGATCGGCCAGAGCGGCGTGCCGCTCACGCGCTCGAAGACATAGAGGAATCCGGTCTTGCCGGCCTGCGCGACGACGTCGACCGAGCGGCCGGCGTGGCGGACGGTGAGCAGCTTGGGCGCGGCGGCGAGATCGTAGTCCCACAGGTCGTGGTGGACGGTCTGGAAGTGCCACAGGCGCTTGCCGGTGCGCGCGTCGAGGGCGACGAGCGAATTGCCGAACAGGTTGTTGCCGGCGCGATCGCCGCCGTAGAGGTCGTGGGTGGGGGAGCCGAGCGGCACGAAGACGATGCCCCGCGCCGCATCGATCGTCATTTCGCCCCAGTTGTTCACGCCGCCGGCGTACTCGTGCGCGCCAGCGGGCCACGTGTCGTAGCCGAACTCACCGGGCCGCGGCACCGTGTGGAAGGTCCAGACGAGCGCGCCGGTCCGCACGTCGTAGGCGCGGATGTCGCCGGCCGGCGAGCCGAAGCCTTCCCCGGTCTGCGAGCCGACGATCACCAGGTTCTCGAAGATCCGCCCTGGCGTCTTGCTGGGGCCGCCATTGCGGCGCGGCGCGCCGGCGTGCATGTCCACCGTACCATTGACGCCGAACGTCGTGATCAGGCGTCCGGTGCGGGCATCGACCTGACGCAGGCCGGCGTTGGTTGTCACCATCAGGCGCCGATCGGCGCGATCGGCGCTCTCCCAGTAGCTGACGCCGCGGCTGAAGGCCTCTTCCGTCGAGCGCCAGATCTCGCGGCCGGTCGCGGCATCGAGCGCCACCAGGCGATCGCCGGCGCCGCGGACGTACATCACGTCGTCGATGACGATGGGATTGAACGCAATCCGCGCGGCCTCGCCATCGACGGGGTAGAACCACGCCTGCTGCAGCTGCGTCACGTTGCCGCGATGGACCTGCGCCAGCGACGAGTACTGCATCGAATCCGGCGCGCCGCCGTAGTCGTTCCAGCCCGCGTAGCGCGCCAGCGTCCCGGCGCCCTCGCCCTGCCTGACCAGCACCGCGATCGTCGCAGTTGTGGCCAGAACCGCCACGCCAGACCACCAGGTCCCTCGTTGCACCGCTCCTCCAATTCGGCGCCTTGACTTGGCGCCGCCACGCTTGTAGTGTTCGCGCGCTAGCATACAACGCATTTTTACTTGCGCAATACGCAAGGCAACGGTCGTAAGACCGAACGCAGCGCGGGCATCCTGGAGGCGCAGACAGCCATCATGCGACTCGTATCGTTCGATTTGCCGTCGGCCATGGGGCGACACGTGCGTGTCGGCGCGCTCGACGCGGCGGGCGACGTCGTCGACCTGGCTGCGGCGCATCGCCTCCTCCTGATCGAGGAAGGGGTGGCGCCGCAGGCCGCGGTCCGGATCAGTGACGCGCTCCTGCCCGGCGACATGGTGGCGCTGATCGAAGGCGGCGGCCGATCGCTCGACGCCGCCCGCCGGGCGCTGGAGTGGGCGACGGCGCACGAGGCCGCCGTCGAGGGCATCGCGCTGCGGACCCCTGCGGGCGGGCTGCACGTCCTCGCCCCGGTGCCGCGGCCGCCGCTGCTGCGCGACTTCATGGGCTTCGAGCAGCACCTGCGCAACATCTTCCCGAAGCTCGGTCGCGAGATTCCGCCGGAGTGGTTCAACCTGCCCGTCTACTACAAGGGCAACCCTGGCAGCGTGGCCGCGCACGGCGACGACATCGCGATCCCGACGTACGGGCCGGACGTGCTGGACATCGAGTTCGAGCTGGCCCTGGTGATTGGGCGGGGTGGGATCAACATTCCCGCCGATCGCGCCCGCGATCACATCTTCGGCTACATGGTCTACAACGACTTCAGCGAGCGGACGATTCAGGCGCGCGAGATGTCGGTCGGCCTCGGCCCGGCCAAGGGCAAGGACT
>JANOIR010000690.1:0-2340 GCA_031407765.1 Vicinamibacteraceae bacterium | reverse complement strand
CGAGAAGGCCAAGCGCCTGGTCGAGCACAAGAAGGACGTCGTCATCCTCCTCGACTCGATCACCCGCCTGGCCCGCGCCTACAACACCGTGGTGCCACCGTCGGGCAAGGTGCTCTCGGGCGGCGTCGACAGCAACGCCCTGCAGCGCCCGAAGCGCTTCTTCGGTGCCGCGCGCAACATCGAAGCCGGCGGCTCGATGACCATCATCGCCACCGCGCTCATCGACACCGGGTCGCGCATGGATGAGGTGATCTTCGAGGAGTTCAAGGGCACCGGCAACATGGAGATCCACCTCGATCGCAAGCTGGCGGATCGCCGCGTGTTCCCGGCCATCGACATCCAGAAGAGCGGCACCCGCAAGGAAGAGCTCCTCATCACCAAGGAGGATCTCAACCGGGTGTGGGTCTTGCGCAAGGTGCTGAACCCGCTCTCCCCCAACGAGGCGATGGAGCTCCTGATCTCGAAGATGGGCAAGACCAAGAACAACGCCGAGTTCCTCTCGGCGATGAGTGGCGGGAAGTAGAGCACATTCTGAACACCGTAGACATCGACATCGCAGACCTCGACATCACAGACCTCGGCATCGCAGACACCAGCCCCATGCCCTCCACCGGGGCGTTCGACGAGCTCGGCCTCCGCGCCGAGCTGGTCGCCGCCGTTACCTCGCTCGGCTACGAAGAGCCGACCCCCGTCCAGCGCGAATCGATCCCGCTGCTGCTCGAGGGGCGGGACATCCTGTCGCAGGCCGGGACCGGCACCGGCAAGACCGCGGCCTTCGCGCTGCCGATGCTGCAGCGGATCGCCGCCGAGCGGCCGGCCCGCCGCGCCGCCGGCCAGGCCAGCGGCATCGTGCTCGTGCCGACGCGCGAGCTGGCGATGCAGGTCGCCGAAGCCATCCACAAGTACGGCAAGGCCCTGGGCTGCTCGGTGCTGCCGCTCTACGGCGGCGCCCCGATGCACCAGCAGGTGCGGGCGCTGCAGCGCGGTGCCGACGTCGTCGTCGGGACGCCCGGCCGCGTCCTCGACCACCTCCGCCGCGAGACGCTGACCTTCGCGCGCCTGCAGGTGCTCGTCCTCGACGAAGCCGACGAGATGCTCGACATGGGCTTCGCCGACGACCTCGACGCGATCTTCGCGGCGCTGCCCGAGGTGCGGCAGACGGCGCTGTTCTCGGCGACGATGCCGCCGCGCATCCTCCAGATCACCAAGCGGCACCTGAAGAACCCGGCCCGGGTCACGATCGAGAGCGAGAAAGTGGCCAAGGGCGACGCACCGCGCGTCCGCCAGGTCGCCTACGTCGTCTCGCGGGCGCACAAGCCGGCGGCGCTCGCCCGCATCATCGACATGGAAGATCCGGTGGCCACGCTGGTGTTCTGCCGCACCCGCCTGGAAGTGGAATCGCTGGTCGAGACCTTCAATGCGCACGGCCAGCGCGCCGAGGCGCTGCACGGCGGCATGGAGCAGCGCCAGCGCGATCGCGTGATGGGCCTGTTCCGCTCGCAGAAGGCCGACGTGCTGATCGCCACCGACGTCGCGGCGCGCGGCCTCGACATCACGCACATCACTCACGTCGTCAACTACGACGTGCCGGCCTCGGCCGAGGTCTACCTGCACCGCATCGGCCGCACCGGGCGGGCCGGCCGTGCCGGCACGGCGATCACGCTGGTCGAGACGCGTGAGCACCGCTGGCTGAAGGCGCTCGAGCGCACCAGCCAGACCAAGATCGAAATCGCGCAGATCCCGACCGTCGCCGATCTGCGCGCCAAGCAGCTCGACGTGACGCGCGCGTCGCTGCGCGAAGCGCTCCTTGCCGGCGGCCACGACGGCGTCCGCGTCGTCGTCGAGTCGCTGGCGCAGGAGTTCGACATCGTGGCCATCGCCACAACCGCCGTTGCGCTGCTCCACGCGGCGTCGGCCGGCGGCACCGACGATCACGACATCCCAACGGCGCCGCCGTCGCGGGCGACCGACTCGCGCGACCGCGGGCCCGGACGTCCCGAACGGCGTCCGTCGCGCGACGACGGCGGCGATCGGCCGCAGCGCGCGGGTCCGGACCGCGGCGCGCGCCGCGCCACCGGCGAGCCGATGGCACGGCTCTGGGTCGGCGCCGGCCGCCAGGCCGGCGTTCGCCCGGCCGATCTGGTCGGGGCGATCAGCGGCGAGACCGGCCTCAAGTCCGCCTTCATCGGCGCCATCGAGATCGCCGATCGCTTCTCGCTGGTCGAGGTCCCCGAGGAAGTCGCCGACGACGTGATCGAAGCGCTCGCGGCGACCAAGCTGCGTGGGCAGAAGGTCACCGTCCGTCGCGACCGGGAGGCTGGCGCCGAGGGCAGCTCCCGT
>JANOIR010000650.1:0-5057 GCA_031407765.1 Vicinamibacteraceae bacterium | reverse complement strand
GCTGCTGGAAGACGTAGCCAGCATCCGGATTGTGTGCGCGCGCCCGCTCGAGCGCCGCGATCCCCTCGTCGATCAGCCCCTTGCCCATCCAGAACGCGCGGGCCAGGGTGTTGCGGGCGACGAGGTTGGCCGGATCGAGATCGACGGCCCGCGTCGCGGCCCCGATGGCCTCGTCGGTGCGCCCCTCGGCAAGGCGGACCCCGGCCAGGCCGGCCAGCGCGAAGACGTTCTGCGGATCGATCTCGAGCGCGCGTTCGAGCGCCTCCGTGGCCTTCACGAGGAGGGCGGGCAGGGTCAGGAACTGACCCTGCAGGCTGTAGGTCAGGCCGATGTGGGCCCACGCCGAGGCGTAGGTCCGATCGAGCGCGACCGCCTGCTCGAACAGCGTGAGCGCCGCGTCGAGCGAATCGCGCGTGGCGATGCGCAGGTTCAACTGGCCGCGCGAAAACGCTTCCCAGGCCGCGAGCGACGCGGTTTCCTTGTGACCGGCCGACGGCCCGCTGCCCTTGACGGCGACCGAGAGCCCGTCTTTCATGGCCGCGACCACCCGATCCTGCAGGACGAAGAGATCGTCGACCTTGCCGTCGACCTTGACCGTGCGCACGAGCGAGGCGGCGCGCACGTCGACGAGCTCCGCGGTGATGCGGATCAGTCCGCCGAGGCGTTGATAGGCGCCGCCGATGATGTACGACGCCCCCAGGCGGCGGCCGATCTCGATCGCCTGGTGTTCGGCGACCCGCTCGAGCGACGGCCCGCTCAGATGCTTGATGGCGTCGTGCACCTGGGTGCGGCCGATGAGGGTGACGCCGCGCGCGCCACGCAGATCGGCGGTGACGGTCTCGGCGATGCCCGAGCCGATCCAGTCGTCGGCCGGCTCGCGCGTGGTGTTGCCGAAGGTCATCACTGCGATCGCCGGCGGCTCGTCCGGCCGCAGCTCTGCCGTCGGCGCAACCACGGCGCCCGACTGGCTCCGCCGCGATCGGCTGGCGGTGGGATCGTCGAGCCAGCGGCCGACGGCGACCAGATCGATGTAGAGCTCGCGCGCTGACTGATAGCGAAAGGCCGCATCCTTGGCCAGCGCCTTGAGCACGATGGCGTCGAGACGCTCCGGCACCGCGTAGTTGAACCGCGAGAGCGCCGGCGGATCGCCGTTGAGGATGCGATCGGCGACGTCGGTCGCGGTCTGGCCCTCGAAGGGTAGCCGGCCAGTGAGCATCTCGTAGAGGACCACGCCGAGCGAGAACAGGTCGGAGCGCGCGTCGAGGACGCGACCGCGCACCTGCTCGGGCGACATGTAGGCGAAGGTGCCCATCACCACGCCGGGCTGCGTCTCGAGCAGCACGCCCGTCGTGACCGAGGACGCGGTGGGGCGCTCGTCGTACTTGGCGAGCCCGAAGTCGAGCAGCTTGACCCGGCCGCGGCCGTCGACCATCAGATTGGCGCTCTTCACGTCGCGATGGACGATAGCGTGGCCGTGCGCCTCGTCGAGCGCGTCGGCGGCCTGTGTGGCGATCGACACCGCCTCGGGGATCGGCAGCGGTCCACGCGTCAATCGCGCCGAGAGCGCTTCCCCGGCGACGAGCTCCATCACGATGAAGGGCCGATCGCCATGCTCGCCGAGGTCGTAGATCGTGGCGATGTTCGAGGATCGCAGCACCGACGCGGCGCGCGCCTCGCGGAACAGGCGGGCGCGTTCGTCCGGGCAGGTGGGGCCGGCGTGCAGCACCTTCACCGCCACCGTGCGTCCGAGCCGCGTGTCCTCGGCCCGATAGACCTCGCCCATGCCGCCGGCGCCGAGGCGCTCCCCGATGCGGTATTGCGCGAGCTGTTGGCCCACGAGCGAGGTTGGTGTCGGGTCGTTCATGAGCCGTCGAAGCCGTGCCCGAGGGCGCGGCGGAACTCGTCGAGGGTCTTGCGCACGGCCTTGAGTCGGATGAACTGCCCCTCGCGCCGGCTCTCGATCAGCCGCGCGTCGGCGAGGATCTTCAGGTGGTGCGACACCGTCGCCTGGGTGACGTCGAAGGCGCGGCCGACTTCACCGCAGCACAACTCACCGCGGCGCGCGACGGTGCGCAGGATGCCCAGCCGGGTCCCGTCGGCGAGCGCTTTGGCGATGCGTACGAGCTGCTGGTCGTCCATGGGTCAAATCTCGCGGCGGCGCCGGCCACGGCGGCGCTCCGCGATGATGTTTAGATATCTATCTTATTAACGAAGCGCGGGCGCCGTCAACCTGAACGACGGAACGAAGCCGTTGGACGACGGGACGCGATGCAGTCGAGAGAGGCAGGGCGCCGGGAGCCGAAGCTCCCGGCGGCGGCTGGTGGGCATGAGCGAATCGGACGTTTCGGCTGTGGGAGCCGGCCGACCCGCGGCGGGGATCGTGCGCTTTCGCGCCCGATGCCTCCCTAAGAGCAAGGGGTGTGCCACGTCCATTCCTCCGTATTTCGCGCCATTTCATTGGATCGGTGTCCCCATGTTGGCACTCAGGGTCCAGGTACCCGGGCAGAACTGCACGCCATGAGACACGATTGCAACGTCCGGCGGCCACGATTGGGTCCGCGAGGGGGCCACCATCCGGCCAAAACGGCTGAGTTCGTGGGCCGCGCAAGGTCGAGCGGGCGAGCGTTGACGTGCCGAGAAAATTCGCGCAAGCTCACGCTTGCGATGCCGTCCGCGGTCCGTTCGGCGTTGGTGCGGTCGGTGCTCGAACGCCTTTCGGGCCTGTGGCTTACGGACGCCGCAGCTTTCGGCCTCCTGCAAGGCGGCGCCTGGGTGGTGAGTTGGCCGCCGGGCCCGGCGCCGGCCGCCCCTGATCTCACAGCCGCGATCGCCGACACGCACCAGTTGGAGCTGGGGCTCGTGGGCGCGAAGCCGGGCGCCAACCTGCGGCTCGACGCCGACGCCGCGACCCTGGCGGCACTCATCCGCAGCGAACGGGATGGGGACCTCCTTGCTGCCGAGCTGGTCGACCGTCAGGACGAAATCCTCGCCCTGTACGACCTGGCCCGGTCCAGCCGCAACAAGCTCGACCTCCCGCTGACGCTCCAGACGGTAGCCGCCGAGATGGGGCGCCTCCTCAAGGCCGACCTCGGGTTCATCGCGGTCGTGCCGGCCAACGGGCCGCCGCAGATCGTCACCGCGCCGGAGACGCCCCTCGAGCCCGGGCGCGTCGGCATCTGGCTCGACAAGATCCGCAAGACGCCCAAGGTCTACGTCGGACAGGACGCGGCGGCCTCACCGTCACCCCGCCACGATTGCTGGGTGGTGGCGCCGGTCCGAACGCGCAACGCCGGCGTCGCCGCGCTGGGTGCGGCGCGATCGGGCCGGCCATTCAGCACGCCCGACGTCAAGCTGTCGCTCGCCATCGCCGAGCAGGCGGGCGCGCTCATCGAGAACGCCTTCGCGCACCGTGAGAAGCTCGCCGACGCGGCCCGCAACGCCGAGATGCAGCTGGCGGCGCAGGTGCAGCACGACCTGCTGCCGCGGGTCTGGCCGGCCCTGCCGGGCATTCAGGTGCACGCGGCGGCACGCCCGGCGTCCGCGGTCGGCGGCGACTTCTACGACGTTCTCCCGCTCGGGACGCACGGCCTGTTCGCCTGCCTCGGCGACGTCTCCGGCAAGGGCGTGCCGGCGGCCATCGTGATGGCCATGGCCCATGCCGCGTTCCGCTGCGCCCTGCGCACCAGCCCGCCCGAACCGCAATGGCTGCTGCGGTCGGCGGTCGGCAGCCTCTACGACGACTTCGTCGCGCTGGAGATGTTCGCCACGGCGTTCCTGGTGCTCTACGACGAGCGGACGCGGACCCTGCGCTACGTCAACGCCGGGCACGCACCGGCGATCTACCGGCCCCACGGCGGGCCGAGCCTGCTGCTCGATGCCGACGAGCCGCCAGTCGGCATGCTGGCCAGCTCGAACAGTCCAGGGCACGTCCTGCGCTGGCGGCCGGGCGATTTGCTGGTCGTGGCGACCGACGGGTTCACCGATTCGACCGGTCCGGACGGGTCCTACTACGGCGTCGACCGGCTCGCCGACGCCATCGCCCGCGTCGCGCAACGCGACGCCCACGTCATCGTGAACACGCTGCTCGACGATGTCGACGCCTTCCGGCAGGGCCGGCCGGCCGCCGACGACCAGACGGTGCTGGTGCTCAAGGCGCCCGCAGACGTGCCATGATTCCGACCGCGTCACCACGATGAGCACCCACGCCGAACCCCCGCTCGGTAGTCCCGGCTCGCCCGGAGGCCGCATCCTGGTCGTCGACGACGACCCGGTCACGCGCCGCGTGCTGTTGTCGATGCTCGAGCGCGCGCACTACGACGTGCTGGCCTCGACCGACGGCCACGAGGCCTGGACCGAGCTGGCCGCGGCCCGGATCGATCTGGTGATCACCGATCGCGAGATGCCGGCGATGAACGGCCTGGAACTTCTGCGCGCCGTCCGCCAGTCGCCGCGCCACGGCGGCGTCCCGGTGATCATGCTGACCGGCACCACCCTCGAATCGGCCGTCGACGAGGCCGACGCCGAGGGCGCCAGCGCCTTCCTCACCAAGCCGGTGAGTTCCCGCGAGCTGCTCGAGACCGTGGAACGGCTGCTCCGCCCGGTCGACGGCCGGAGCTGACGGCGTGACCGGCCCGAACCCGAGCTGGACGGATCCCGACGCCGGCGTCTGCCTGCAGGAGCGCTACGCGCCAGCCCTCGCGTGCTTCGGCTGCGGCCCGGCGAATCCCCAAGGCCTGCACCTGCGCACCATCGTCCGCGAGGATGGCGCGCTGGTCGCCACGTGGCAACCCGGGCCGCACCACGAAGCGTTTCCCGGTGTCCTCAACGGCGGCATCATCGGCACGCTGCTCGACTGCCATTGCAACTGGGCGGCGGCCTACACGCTGATGCACGTCCGTGGCGGCGAGCGTCCTCCGTGCACCGTGACCGCGGAGTACGCGATCCGCATGCGGCGTCCAACTCCCAGTACGGCGGATGTCCAGCTGCGCGCCTGGGTCATCGAGATCGACGACGACCGCGCGACGGTCGACGGCGAGCTGTTGGCCGGCGGCGAGGTC
>JANOIR010000649.1:0-16390 GCA_031407765.1 Vicinamibacteraceae bacterium | reverse complement strand
CGTGCGCAGCCGCATCGACAGGATCGCCGCTGCCATCCTCGACGCGGAGCTTCAGGGGCGATTGACCTTGCTTCGCGAGCAGGTGGCCGCAGCTGCCGCCAGCCTGCGCCAGCCCACTGCTGCCAATCTCGCGGGCGTTGCCGAACGTGTGCGCTCTGTGACGAAGCAGATCGACGTCCTCACGAGGTGGCCAGAACCCAAACCGCGAAGCGCACCGCAGCGCTAGCCCCGTAGTCAGGCGTCCGAGCGGGCCGACGCCGTGAGATCGTTCTGGGCGTCGCACTTCCTTTACACGACGCGCATACCCTCCGCGAAACGCGGGCCGCTAGCGACCGGCCCCTGTTCACGAAGGAGGAGTTGTGCGAATGTACGAACGCTGGTTGCTTTGGGTGTGTGCCTCGCTGTGCGTGTTCGTCCTCGGCGCAGTAGAGGCCGTCGCGCAACAGGAGACAGCCACGGTGACCGGCGTCGTCAGAGACAGCGGTGGCGCCGTGTTGGCCCACGCCATCGTGGTCGTCACCAATGCCGCGACCGGCATCAGCGTCACCACGCGGACGAACGCCGACGGCATCTACACCGTCCCCAGTCTTCGGCCGGGCGAGTACTCGCTGACGGTCGAACAGAGCGGCTTCACGCGCACGAACCGCAGCGGCGTCACCCTTCACGTGGCCCAGGTGGCCCGGCTCGATGTCACGCTGCAGCCGGGGCAGGTGACGGAGTCGGTCGAAGTGGTCGGCGCGCCTTCGCTGCTGGACAGCCAGACCTCGTCGCGCGGCGCCGTGATCGACCAGCGGAAGATCGTCGACCTGCCGCTCAACGGCCGAGACTACAACCAGCTGGCGCTGCTCACGCCCGGTGTGCTGCCGACGACGCCGCGTCTCGCCAGCGTCAACTTCAAGGGTGCCTTCAACGTCAACGGCAACCGCACGTTCAACAACGTGTTCCTGCTCGATGGCGTCGACAACATCTCGTACTCCAACTCGTTCCGCGGCGAGAACGTGCAGCTGGTTCAGCCCTCGGTCGACGCGCTGCAGGAGTTCAAGATCCAGACCAATGCCTACTCGGCCGAATACGGGCGTAGCTCCGGGGCGGTGGTGAACGCCACGATCAAGTCGGGCACCAACGCCATGCGCGGGACGCTCTATGAGTTCCTCCGCAACGATGCGCTCGACGCCAACAACTTCTTCTCGAACGCGCTCAAGGCGCCGAAGCCGGAGCGGCGGCGCAACCAGTTCGGCGCCGCGATCGGCGGCCCACTGGTCAAGAACCGGACGTTCTGGTTTGGTGACTACGAGGGCCTGCGCGACAACGAAGGCGTCCCGCGTGTGCGCCAGGTGCCGACGGCGGCCGAGAAGCAGGGTCTGTTCGGCACCGCCGTCGTCGATCCCTTCGCGGCGGGGCGGCCGCAGTTTGCCCAGAATGCGGCAGGGCAGTGGGTGATTCCGCGCGAGCGCTGGGATCCCGTCGGCGCCGCCATCGTCGCGCTGATCCCGGACCCGAACGTGGCGGGCACCACCATCTATGCCTCCACGCCGGTGACGAAGGTGCGGCAGGACCAGTTCGACGTGCGCCTCGATCACCAGATCACGCCGACGTTGAGCATGTTCGGACGGTACAGTTTCGTCGACACCGACACCTTCCGCCCGTCGCCGCTGCCCGGCCTGGCCGAAGGATCGTTCAACGATGCGTTCGGCTCGAGCCTGAACCGCTCGCAGGGGCTGGCCCTCGGGGCGACCTGGATTGCGTCGTCGCAGCTGGTGGGTGACTTCCGGCTTGGCCTGGCGCGTGGAAACTACTACACGTATCCGCCGAACGTCGGCGTCGATGGGCCGGCCGAGATCGGACTGGGCAACGTGCCGGGCGACGACGCGATCGTGGGCGGCATGCCCAAGTTCAACATCCAGGGCTTCGACGCGGTGGGCCGGCACACGTCGACGCCGCAGTTCCAGACGCCGCGGTCGTGGAATCCGCGGGCGACGTTCAGCTGGAACCGAGGCGCCCACTTCGTGAAGTTCGGCGGCGAGTTCTTGCACGTTCAGACCCGCATCAACGATCTCAACGCCACGATCGGGCGCCTCAACTTCGAGAATCGGTTCACCAACCGCGCCGTCGGCGACCTGCTCCTCGGCCTGCCCTCGCAGCTCGCCCTCACCAGCTACACGGTGATGGACCAGGGGCAGGACATGCAGTTCTACTTCGTGCAGGACGACTACAAGCTCACCTCCTCGCTCACCGTCAACGCCGGCCTCCGCTACGAGTACGCGACGCCGCCGCGCGAGAGGGACAACCGCTTCTCGAACTTCGATCCGGTCGCCGGGCAGATGGTCTTCGCCAAGGATGGCGACGTGTTCGATCGCGCGCTCATCCACCCGGACCGCAACAACTTCGCGCCGCGCATCGGCTTTGCCTACACGCCCGGGCCGCGCTGGGTCATCCGGAGCGGCTACGGGGTGTTTTACACCCACACCGTCCGGCAGGGGCGCGAAGGGCTGCTCGGCTTCAACCCGCCGTACCTCGTCGACAACCTGCTCCAGACCGGCGTCACGGGCGCGGCCGCCGTGGCCTCGGCGGCCCCCTTCCGGCTCCTGAACGGCTACCCGTCGGGACTCCTGGATCCCACCTCGCTGGCGACGACGGTGTCGCGCCGCGCGCAGGATGCGAACCAACGGACACCGTATGTCCAGCAGTACAACCTCGGCATCCAGTACGAGCTGATGCCCGACCTGCTCTTCGACCTTGCCTATGTCGGCAACAAGGGCACGAAGCTGAACGGATTCCGCAACCTCAACCAGGCGTCGGTCATCACCAATGCGAACGGCTCGCAGTCTGCTGGGCCACGGCCCTATTCCGCCTTCGGCGACATCCAGTGGATGGAGAACCGCGTCGACGCCAGCTACAACTCGCTCCAGGCCAGACTCGAGAAGCGGTTCTCACGCGGGCTCAGTGCGCTCGTCAGCTACACGTGGGGCAAGGCGCTGACCGAGTCGCCGGATCACATCTCGACGAGCGGAGGAGGTGCCGGATTCGACACCGGCACGTTCCGTGAGCCCCAGGACGGCAACAATCTGCAGGCGGAGCGCGGCCTGGCCGAATTCGACGTCAAGCAGCGCTTCGTGGCGAGCTACATCTGGGAGCTGCCGTTCGGCCGGGGCCGCCGATTCGGCAACGACTGGTCGACGATGACCGATGCCCTGCTCGGCGGCTGGCAACTGACCGGCATCCACGCCGTGCAGAGCGGGCTCGGCTTGACGGCGACCCTCGGCGGCGCGTCGGTGCTCGGCATTGGCGGTGAACGCCGGGCCCGGCCCAACCTTGTCGGCGATCCCCAGCTTCCCGAATCGGAGCGGACGGTCGGCCGATGGTTCAACACGGACGCATTCGCGGCCTTCAGTCCGGCGCCGCAGGCCTTCGGGACAGCCGGCGTCGGCATCATGCGCGGGCCCGGCATGTCGACGTTCGACTTCACGCTGGCGAAGGACTTCGCAGCCGGCGCACGGCGCCGAATCCAGTTCCGCGCCGAGGTATTCAATGCCTTCAACCACGCCAACTTCGGCCCGCCGAACATCGCCCGAGAGTCCGCCGGCTTCGGCCAGATTCTGACCGCCGCGCCAGCCCGCATCATTCAGTTCGGGCTCAAGTTCTACTTCTGATGATGCGCGGTCTCCTCGCGATGGGCGTCGTCGTTGCGGTCGTCATCGGCGTGGCCGCGGCGCCGCCCGCCGAGCCGCACGCCGACGCGGCCTTCCATCACTGGATGGGTGTCGAGCACCATCTGCAGCGGCGGCTCGACGACGCGGCTCGCGCCTACGCGCGCGCGCTGGCGCTCGACCCGCCGCGCGACCCGACGGTCGACGAAGAGGAGCTCGTCCGCCGGTTTGCGCCACGCCTCTATACGAACGCGGCCGAGCCGTTCGCGCTGAAGGACGTGGCCGCCGTGCTCCATCCGGAGCGGCGGCTCATCGCCTACCACCTGTTCTGGGAGGACGACATCGACTTCCCCGATGACAACGACCCGTGCGACCACGAGCTCATGTGGGTCGCCTACTCGGCGGACAGGAAACACGTTGAACAGGTGTGGACCTACTTCCACGGCCGCGTGCTGGCCGGCGGCGAGCCGGCACGGCGCGAGGCCCGCGAGCACGGTCTGCGCCCACGCGTTGACGTGCAGTGGGGTAAGCACGGCACGATGCCCGTCGGCTGGCAGGCCCTAGCCTTGGACAACGAGGAGACCTACCGCACGCTCCACGAGCGAGGTCGACGGGACCACGGCGATCCGCGCGCGCATCGGGCCGGCTGGCCGTCCCGCTTCGACGGGACGTGGAATGGCTTCGTGAGCTTCTCGCGGCTCGTCGATCCCGTCACCCTCCTCGCGCGGAATCGCATGGTCAAGGTGTCGCGCTGGAACAGCGCCACCGTTCAGCAGCACTTCCTTCGCTACAACTTTCGGCCGAAGATCGAATGGCCACCGGACTGGGCCGACACAACGGCGGCACCCGGACAACGTGACCCAGTGAGGCTGGAGGCGTCACAAGGGACGTTCGATCTGCCGCCGAAGCGGGTCTTCGATCCCGCGATGCCGCGGTTTCCGAATCTCTGGCTCTACGTCGACGCGTCGCTGGCGACGTCGTACGAAGCGGCGGTCAGGCTGGTGACCGGCGCTCTACGCGAGACGATGGCCCTGCATGAGTCGTACGGCCCGTTCTCGAACCCCGAGGGCTGCGACTTCGAAGCCGGCCTCGAACACCTGCAGCCGTGGGAGCGTCGCGACCAACGGGCCCTGCAGCACTCGCACGCGCTTCACATGCGCTACTACTACACCGCGCTCGAGCGGCAGGGGCTGCACCGCATCAGGCTGGCGACGTCAGCGGGCCCGCGTGAGTTCTACCGGTTCGCGGCCAGCAGTCACTACGAGGTCGAGCACACCAATCCGAATCATGCCGACGTCGAGATCTGTCCCATCTGCGGGCGCACTGGCGAGTACGCGAACGAAACCGGCAACCTCGTCGAGCGCGTCCACGATCCGCTGGGGCTCGAGCTTGTGCTGGCGGGCACCATCCGCGGCGAACGTGTGCGACTCGAGGGCCATGACGGACGCGAGCTCAGGGGTGTCTCCGCTCTTTCGAGCCAGCTGTCAGTGCAAACATTCGTCTACGCGCCATCCGCGGTCGATCAGAATACGCAGCGCCTCGGCGTGGTCGTCGTCACGCCGCCGGCCACACGCTGGTGACGCAACTGGAGGCGCGCATGGTGTGGGACTCTCGTCTCGAGTGCTGGGACCCGGAGCTTCGCGGCCGTCAGTCCCCAGGGCGTTGCTGTATCGACTCCACGTAGGCGACGAGGCGGCGAATCTTCTCCGCGGTCGCCTTCTCGGTATCGGCGCCGCCGGACAAGGAGAAGGCGTCTCCCCAGATCGGCATTGCCGAATCGCCATGGGTCTTCAAGGCGCGGCGGCCATCGACAATCCGATGCACGACCTCGGTTGGAAAGACGCCCCGATTGCGCGTGGCAATCGTCGTCAGGTTGGCGGGCGGCACGTTCAGGTAGGCCGCCATTGGCCCGTCGCCAAGGCCTGCTGTGCCGTGGCACGTCGCACAGTACGTTCGATAGAGCTGCTGGCCTGTACGAACGGCGTCCTGCCCGGCTGGACCGGGAACGCTCGACCACACCGCAGGCGCGACGGCCGCAGCAATCCCCAACCAGTGAACCCAAGCAATGCTACGCATCGTCTGCCTCCCGGAACGAGATGAATCGGGTCTCTATCGCACGATCCCTACCGAGCGGCCGAGTCGACCGGCGAGCGGATCGAGGTCCGGGGCCACCGTGGCGCCGCTGAGTGCGTGAGACGGTCTCGCGTTGATTGTGGGGCAATTCCCGCGATCGACGGGAAATCTTTCCCGTAATCGGCGGCAGACGAAGGCACGAAGCACGAAGAAGACGATGCGTCGTTCGGACGAGCCGCGCCTATAATCCGCTTCGAAAGGGGATTTGCATGCGTGCCGACCGTCGCGTGTTTCTCACGGCCCTCACAGCGGGCCTTGCCGCGCCAGCCATCCTCCGCGCCCGTCCGGCGAAGCGGTTCCCGATCGGGTTCTCCACTCTGGGGTGTCCGGCCTGGAGTTGGAAGACCATCCTCGATCAGGCGGATCGGCTCGGCTACGCCGCGCTCGAGCTCCGAGGCGTGGCGGGCGAAATGGATCTCACCAAGGTCCCCGAGCTCTCAGGCTCGCGAATTGCCGAGACGAGGAAGGATCTCGCGGCGCTCGGTGTCGTGATCTCGGACCTCGGCGCGTCCGCCCGCATGCACGAAAAGGAGGCGGGCACGCGGGGGGCGCAGCTCGACGAGGGCCGCCGGTTCATCGATCTCGCCCACGCGCTCGAGGTGAAGTACGTGCGCATGTTCGGTGACAAGCTCCCGGAAGGGGAGCCACGCGAGGACGCTATGAAGCGCGTGGTCGAAGGCTTCCAGCAGATGGCTGCGCACGCCAGGCCCGCCGGCGTGACCGTGCTGATGGAATCACACGGTGACTTCACAAGGTCGAAGGACCTCCTCGCGATTGCGAGCGCGGTCCATTCCGAGGCCTTTGCCCTCCTCTGGGACGCACATCACACGTTCGTCGCGGGGAACGAGGCGCCGGCCGACACGTATGCAGCTCTCGGCCATTTGGTGCGGCACACGCACCTGAAGGACTCGAAGGCTGAGGGAACAGGCCGCCGGTATGTCCTGACGGGAACGGGCGAGGTGCCGGTCAAGGCGCAGGTATCAGTGCTCGCGAAGGCGGGCTACAAGGGCTACTACGGCTTCGAGTGGGAGAAGAAGTGGCACCCAGATATCGAAGAGCCTGAGGTGGCGTTCCCCCACTTCGCGCGCACGATGGCCGCCTATCTGACCGACGCCGGGGTGGTGCCGACGTAGCCAAGCAGGATGTCGATTCCGGACGCACGCGGCGCTCCCAGGCGAAACCTGCGTCCGTTTGCCTGCACCGGCGTCTATGCACAAAGGGACGCCTGGGAGGGCATAAGGATGTTCGGAGCAGTGATGATGGAAGACCTGCGGGAACCGGGGAGTGCGGTGGGGATGGCGGGGGGCGGACCCGACCCTGCGGCCCTCTGGGCGGAGTTCGCGCCGCCGTTGCGAGGGTTCCTGGCGAGGCGTGTTCCGCCCGGTGTCGATGCGGACGACCTCGTGCAGGAGGTCTTTCTGCGAGTGATTCGCCATGCTGGCAGCCTGCGCAGCACGGACCGACCAGAGGCGTGGCTGTTTCAGATCGCCCGCAACGCCTTGAGAGACTCATTGCGAGCACGCCTCCGCCGGGATGGCCGAAACGACGCCATCGAAGGCGACGACGACTTGCCCGCCGAGCCGGACGCGGCGGCCGAACGGGCAGCAGAGGCGGAACTGGCGCCCTGCTTGACGTCAATGGTCGATCGCCTTCCGGAGCCATATCGGACGGCGATCACCCTCACGACGCTCGAGGGCATCAGCCAGGCGGATGCCGCCCGACAGCTTGGGATTTCCAATTCCGGCATGAAGTCACGCGTTCAGCGCGGTCGCGATCGGCTTCGCGAGACGCTGGTCCGGTGCTGTTCCATCGCGGTCGACGTGCGCGGCGGTGTGTCGGACTTCCATCTGCGAGGCGCGGGCGCCTGCGATTCACCGGCCTCCTCCGGCGAGGCCGGCTCGTGCTCCCAGGGATCCTGCCCCTCCCCGTCGTCAGCGGCGTCTGCGTCCGATCGGCGGGACCGGCGTCTTCAGTCGTGAGTGCCGCGATGAACGCGGCCTCGCACTGAGGAGGCCATCATGTCGAACATCACGTCCACAACCCCAACCGACCCCACTGTCTCAGGAAGCGGCTGTTGCGGAGGCCCTGCTCCGGAGGGAGCCGGCGCATGCTGCGCGCGCGACGCGGAGGTAAAGGCGACCGGCGGAAGCGGTTGCGGCTGCGGCTCCGCGCCGTCGACGACGCCCAAGCCGGCCCCTGAACGTTCGGGCTGCTGCGGCTGACCGGCCTTGACGGCTGGTGGACGGGTTGGTATGTTGTCAGTAACAACTACATGATGTCTCAGCCGCTCGCTCTCGTGATTGCATCTGTTACGGCCGTGCAACTGCCGAGGGTTGTCGCTTTGCTCGCCGCGGCGAACCTGCCGACGTCCGATATCTCTGCAGAGCGAATGGCGTTCTTTGGCGCCTTCGAGCGCGATCGTCTGGTTGGGACCATCGGCCTCGAGCGCGTCGACGATGTGGGCTTGCTGCGGTCCCTGGCGGTCGAGCCAGACCGTCGCGGCAGCGGCATTGCTCGGTCGCTCTATGAGCGACTGCTCGCCGAAGCGAGCCAGGCGGGTATCACCACGCTCTACTGCCTGACGAACACGGCGGATGCGTTTTTCGCGCGTTTGGGGTTTGGCTTGGTTCCGCGCACCGAGGCGCCGAAGAGGATTCAGGCGACCGCGGAGTTCAGCGCCCTCTGTCCGTCGAGCACCCGACTCTACGCACGACGACTGGAGCAGACGGCCTGCTACTTTGCGAGCGGCGGCCTGGCACTTCGGGAGAGCGCTGCGGGCGCCCGCCACTTTGCCGTGTCGCTCACCGCCACGACGTTGAGTTATTTCGAGGTCGATCCGGCAGCCCGCTTCGATAGACACCGGCATGATGGCGAGCAGATCACCTTCGTGATCGAAGGCGAGCTGTACTTTCGATTCGATGACCGTCAGGTCTGCGTGCGCCAAGGGGAGACCATCGCCATTCCTTCTGGGGTGTGGCACGAGGTCTGGGCTGGCGCGATGCCTGTAAGGGCCGTTGACGCCTGGTCTCCAGCGCGCCGGGACCTTTCGCGCTAGAAGGCTTGGAGTTGGGCGGAGGCGAATCCGATCTGGTCGGCGAGAGGAGACACGCGAATGGCGAAGTCCGGCGACACGAGGAGACGATTCCTGACGACGATCGCGGCAGTGGCGGCCGCGTCGCCCCTGGAGGCTGCACCACCGGGACGGACGCCGGGCGCTGGCCGGCGCGTGTACGGTGAGCGTTCAGGCCACGAATCCAGTGCGCGCTGGTTTGCGCCGACGGTGACGCCAGGCACCGGCGCCAGTCGCACGCCAATACAGGACTTGGCCGGCGTGATCACCCCGTCCGGGCTGCATTTCGAGCGGCACCATTCCGGCGTGCCGGAACTCGACCCGGCGACGCACGAGTTGCTGGTGCACGGCCTGGTGCAGCGGCCCCTCGTGCTGACGCTGGCGGATCTCCGCAGACTGCCTTCTGTGTCGCGCATCCATTTCCTCGAACGCGCGGGCAACAGTGGGCGAGAGCACGCCGGGCGCCCTGGCGAGGATGCCCAGAAGAGCCATGGCCTCGTGAGCAGCCACATGGGTCGTCGCGGAAGGTGCCGATGCGTCGCGGCTCGCTCGGAGCATTCCGGTGGCGAAGGCGCTGGACGATGTGATCGTCGCCTACGGCCAGAACGGAGAGGCTCTACGTCCGGAACAGGGCTACCCACTGCGCCTGCTGGTGCCTGGCTGGGAGGGAAACCTCAACATCAAGTGGCTCCATCGATTGCAGTTGGCCGACGGTCCGGCGATGTCGAAGGACGAAGCCGCCAGCTACACCGATTTCCTGCCGGACGGACGCGCACGGTGGTTGTCCTTCGAGATGGACGTCAAGTCGGTGATCACGCGGCCGAGCGGCGGCCAGTCTTTGCCAGGGCCCGGTCGTCACGAGATCAGCGGCTTGCGCGGTCCGGGCGTGGGCGTATAGCGCGCGTCGAGGTGTCCGCCGACGGAGGCGGGACGTGGTTCGATGCGGCCCTGAGTGAGCCGGTGCTCCCAAAGGCGGTGACCAGATTCACCCTCCCGTGGGAATGGGACGGGCGAGAGCGGTGGATCCAGTCTCGAGCTACCGACGACACCGGCGACGTGCAGCCGACCCGGGAGGCACTGATCGCGGTGCGTGGACTGAATCCCGGGCCCGACGGATTCAACCACTACAACGGGATCAAGGGTTGGCGCATCCAGCCGAGCGGAGCAGTGACCCATGTCTAAAGGAGCACTTGTGGTTCTCGTCTCGACCGCCGCATGGATGGCTGGCGGCGTGTTGGGAGCTACGCAATCCGCAGCGACCGTCGCAGGCATCGGGCACCCACCGCCGGCGTCGGTCGTCGCCGAGCGTGATCTGACGATCTTCCCCGATGGTCGCGGCCTGCCACCAGGCCAGGGCACTGCGGGGGAGGGCCGGACGGTGTTCGCAACGCATTGCGCCGCCTGCCACGGGGCCGCTGGGGAAGGATCCAATGACTTCCCTCGTCTCGTCGGGGGAGTCGGCACCCTGAAGACCGCCTCGCCGGTGTTGACCGTCGGAAGCTACCGGCCCTACGCGACGACGTTCTGGGACTACAACCGGCGGGCCATGCCGTACACCCAGCCCGGCTTGCTCACGGACTCGGAGGTCTACGCCGTAACGGCCTACATCCTCCACAGGAACGGCATCGTTGGGGAAAACGACATCCTCGATGCGCGCGCCTTGCCCCGCGTTCGGATGCCCAACCGCGATGGCTTTGTGCGCGATGTACGCCCGGATTGGCGTCCTCGGCGGTAGAGACGCCTGCGTCTGGGCTCTTCCGCCCGCTCGCACGACTTGCCCCTTCCCCGTAGGGCAAGCGCCCTCAAGGCGAGTCGTCGACATCATTCCCCGGAGGCCCAAGTTCTCCCGGCACCCACGAGCCGCCGAGGCGTGAAGCCGAAAGGTTTAACGCAGGGGGATCCGACCAGTCACACCGCCGTTACGGGGCGTTCATAGCCTTGTCCCCGTTCAAG
Organism: Vicinamibacteraceae bacterium; assembly: GCA_031407765.1. Lineage (GTDB taxonomy): Bacteria > Acidobacteriota > Vicinamibacteria > Vicinamibacterales > Vicinamibacteraceae > JBDSLU01. Next base: position 5,587 of record JANOIR010000649.1, on the reverse strand, counting down.
ACGGCGGTGGACGGCGATTTTCGCCGGTGCGCCGTCCGTTCCCTCTACTCGAGGAGCGTAATGACCCGCACGGCTCTCAGAACAACCCTGCTCGCTCTCTCCCTCACCGCGAGCCTTCCCGCGGCGCCTGCCGGCGCTCAGCAGCCGGCAGGGGCTTCGGCCGGGCGCCCGGTCCGCGTCGTGGGCGTCGTCCGCGACCAACAAAATGCCATCGCCCTGCCTGGTGTGCCGGTTGAAGTGGTCGGCGGCCAGACCGTTTACACCGACGTCGACGGCCGCTATGTCATCGACTTGGCCCCTGGGTCGCACCAGCTGAAAGTCGTGATGGACGGCTACCGGGAGCGCACGGTCACGGTCGATGTCGCCGCCAACACCCACCCCGTGGTCGACGTCGCGATGTCCATGGCCGGGTTCAGCGAACAGGTCACCGTCGCCGGACAGGCGTACAGCGCCGCGTCGTCGTCCGCCGAGGCGCAGCTCGCCGAACGCAAGAACGCTCAGGTCATCACCGACAACATGGGCTCGCAAGAGATGCGGGCCAACGGCGACTCGGACGCGGCGGCGGCGATGCAGCGCGTCACGGGGCTGTCTGTGGTCGACAACCAGTTCGTGTTCGTTCGCGGCCTCGGCGAACGGTACAGCAACACGACGCTGGCCGGCGCCGTGATTCCGACGACGGAGCCGGACAAGAAGGTCGTGCCCCTCGATCTTTTCCCGACAGCGCTCGTCGACAGCGTACAGGTTGCCAAGAGCTATTCGCCGGACAAGTCCGCCGAGTTCGCCGGCGGCCTGGTGCAGATCGTGCCGTTGAAGTTCCCGAGCCGGCCTGTGTTGGATGTCGGCTATGGCTTCGACGTGTCCTCGACGGCGACGGGGAAGTCGATTCTGCAGAGCCCGCTAAACGGCCGCGACTGGCTTGGCTTCGACGACGGCGTCCGCGCCCTGCCATCCGGCTTCCCGGCGAACAAGATCGTCCGCCGCGGCATTTTCACCCCGAACGTCGGTTACTCGCCGGAGGAAATCACCGCCTTCGGTCGCGACCTCGACAACACCTGGCAGCCGACCCGCAAGGACGGCGCGCCAGGCCAGAACTGGTCGGCCGTGTTCGGCAATCGCTTCGGGAAGCTGGGCGTGATCGCCAGTGCGCGGCACTCCTACAAGGAGAGCTACGTCGACGAGCAGCGCCGCTTCTACCGCACTGCCGAAGCCGGCGAGCTCGAGGCCGTAAGCGACTACAACATCCAGACCGGCACCGCGCGAGCCCAGCTCGGCATCGTCGGCAACGTGGCCTATCAGTTCTCGCCGTCTCACCGCATCAGCGTCGAGAACTTCTATTCGCACTCCGGCCGCGACGAGGGTCGCTTCTTCCAGGGCGACAACACCGAGAACCTCTTCGAGTACCAGAACTACCGGCTCCAGTTCGTCGAGGAAGGGCTGATCTCCAACGGCGCCTCGGGCGAGCACTTCCTGCAGGGGCTCCGCAACAGCCGCCTCGATTGGCGCGTGAGCATGGGCCGCGCCAACCGTGATGAGCCCGATATGCGTGAGGTCCTCCGCCAGCGGCCGATCGGCTCGACCGCCGCGTTCGTCTTGTCCGATGAGTCTCAGAGCGGCTTCCGCATGTTCAACGAGCTGAAGGACGACTCGGTCGACGCGGCCGCCAACTGGAGCGTCTTCAGCACCGCCGGCGGTCGTCCGACGCAGGTCAAGTTCGGCCTCAACGTTGTCGATCGCTCGCGCGACTTCGAGTCGCGGCGCTTCCGCTACATCCCGATCGTCGTCAACAAGGACGTCGCCTCGCCGATCAACCTGACGCAGTCCCCGGAAGAGCTCTACGCCTCAGCCAACATCGGCACCTTCTTCCGCTTCAACGAGGAGACCCGCCCGGTGGACGCCTACAGCGGGGATCAGATGACCACCGCCGGATACGGCATGGTCGATGTGGCGCTGTCGGCTCGGTCGCGTCTGGTGGCCGGCGCGCGCGTCGAACGGTTCGAGCAGACGGTCGACACGTTCGATCCTTTCGGCCTGTTCGAACGAACTATCAGTGCCGAGAACCGCAACACCGACGTGTTTCCCGGCGTGAACTTCGTGTACTCGCTGCGGCCGGACATGAACCTGCGAGTCGGCTATAGCACGACCGTCAATCGACCCGAGTTCCGCGAGCTGGCGGCCTTCGAGTTCACCGACGTGGTCGGCAGCCGTGCCGTCCGCGGCAATCCCGCGTTGACGCGCGCCCTGATCCAGAACGTCGACGGTCGCTGGGAGCTGTTCAGCAACGGCCGCGGCGTCGTCGCTGCCAGCGTGTTCTACAAGCAGTTCGACAACCCCATCGAACGGGTCGTCATCGCCGGCGCGCAGCCGATCGTGACGTTCCAGAACGCGGACAGCGCACGCAACTTCGGCGTCGAGCTGGAGGTTGGACGGCAGCTCGGGCGACATGTGTTCGTGAATGCCAACTACACGTTCGTCGACTCGAACATCACGCTTGCTTCGGAGCAGCGGACGGTGCAGACGTCGCTGTCGCGCGCGCTGGCCGGCCAGTCGAACAATCTGTTCAACCTGATCGGCGAGTACACCGTCGCCGATTTCTCGGCTCGCGTCCTCTACAACTTCTTCGGCGACCGTATCTCCGACGTCGGCGCCAACGAAGCGCCAGACATCATCGAGAACGGCCGCGGCCAGGTCGATCTCGTGTTTCAGCAGCGGCTGCGCGGACTCAACCTCCGCTTCACGGCGGAGAACCTGACCGACGAAGACTACCGCTTCACGCAGGGCCCGGAAGATCAGCGTCTGTTCCGTATGGGCCGCACGTTCACCGTGTCGTTCAACTTCTCGGCCTTCTAGCGCGACCAGAGTACCTTCGAGGAAAACATGATTCGCATCCGCAGATACATCGGTCCCGCGCTGGCGGCGGCCTTCGCAGTCGCCTCGGTCGTTGGGGTGTCGTCCGATCAAGCAGCGCCAGTCAACGTGCCAGGGATCGACAAGCCGGTGATCGTGGTCACCGGTGAGGTCGCCGGCACTGAAACATGGAGCAGCAACAACTACTACGTGCTCCGCGGCGCCGTCTTCGTCCGGGACGGCGGCGTACTCAACATCGCACCGGGGACATGGGTGATCGGCGAGGCGGGCAGCGTCGGCACGCTGATCGTCGAGCGAGGCGGCAAGCTGAACGCGGTCGGCACTCGCGAGGCGCCCATCGTCTTCACTAGCGACCAGCCGGCTGGAAGCCGCGCCCGCGGCGATTGGGGCGGGCTCATCATCAACGGCCGCGCGCCGGTGAACATTCCGGGTGGCGAAGGCGAGGGCGAGGCCGACACGGGCGTCTACGGCGGCGACCAGCCGGGCGACAACAGCGGCACGCTGCGTTACGTCCGCGTCGAGTTCGCGGGCGTGGAATTCAGCCCGGACAACGAGCTGAACGGCATCGCCTTCCAGGGCGTCGGCAACGGCGGCTCGTACGAATACATCCAGGTGCACATGAACCGCGACGACGGACTCGAGTGGTTCGGCGGCACTGCCGACATCAAGCACGCCGTGGTGTCGAACGCCGCGGACGACAGCTTCGACTGGACCTTCGGCTGGCGGGGTCGCGCGCAGTTCGTCGCCATCACCCAGCGCGGCGACGACGCCGACAACGGCCTCGAGGCGGACAACAACGAGTTCGGCAACGACTTCCTGCCGCGCGCGCACCCCCAGATTTACAACATCACGGTGTGCGGCGACCCCGATCGCAACGAAGGTGCCGAGAGCAACCGCGCGGTGCTGTTCCGCCGAGGCACCGCGGTAACGTTCCGCAACTTCCTCATCACCGGATTCAAGACGACGGGCATGCAGATCGATGGCGCCGCGACGCTGACGCAGGTGACCAACGGGACGACGCAGGTAGGAGCCGGGGTCATCTGGGGCCAGACCACCAACGCCCATTCGAGTGCGGCGCCGTTCATCAGCAGCGGCCGGTTCCCGGATGTCCGCCTCGGCGTCGACGGCGGTCTCTCGGCCGACTGCTCGAACCACCCGGCCCCGAACTTCCGGCCGCGGTCGATCGCCACGCTGGCCGGCGGCCAGCTGACGCCGATTCAGCCGCCGAACGACGGCTTCTTCGAGCCGGTGACGTTCATCGGTGCGGTTGGCCCCGGTGAGACGGATGACTGGACGGCCGGATGGACGGCCTATCCGCAGCGCTGAGGGTGTCATGACGGGTGCTATCGGATCTCGGCGGTGTGGAGGCGGGCTGCGGTTCGCCCTCCTCGCCGGCATCCTGACCTTTGCCACCGGCTGCGGACGGTCGCCGGCTCTCGAGTGGGGCCTCGAGTCGCCGCGGGCCGTGGCGGAGGCGGTAGTCGCGGCGCTGGACGCCCGCGATGTGCGGGCCCTCGAACGGCTGTCCGTCAACGAGCAGGAGTTCCGACAGCTGGTCTGGCCTCGCCAGCCAGCGGCGCGGCCGGAACGGAACATCCCGTGGGAGTACGCGTGGAAGAGCCTGGCTGCTCGGAGCCGGCATCAGCTCAAGGGGCGCCTGAGTGAGTGGGCTCGCGGTCAGCGGTTCACCGTCGTCGGCTTGACGTTCGCCGGGGAGACGACCGACTACGGGGCGTACCGCGTCCACCGTCGGTCGGTCGTCACACTCCGGGACGCGGCGGGCCGCCTCGAGACGATGCGGGTCTTCGGCTCCCTCATCGAGCAGGGAGGCCGCTACCGCGTCTTCTCCTATGTCGTCGACTGAGGGACTGAGAGGGGGATGCCGTCGCCGCCCCTGGCGTGTGTCGCGGCGCTGATCGGGTTCCGTAGTCCACTGCCGACGCGTGGTGCGGGCATCCTCCTGCGATCCGGCGTGCACGTCCTGACCTTCTCGCGACCGGAGGAGGCCCTCCGGGTGCTCACCACCGAACTGACCGTCGCCGTGGCAGTCCTCGACCTGTCGAACGGCCCGGTGAGGGCCTTGGCGCCGTCCTTCCTGGAATGGCTCCAAGGCCTCCGACCGCCTGTGGCTACTCGAGTCGTCGTGGCGTGTGACCGAGCGCTCGGTCCGGACATCCGTGAGGCGTTCGCCACGGCTGGCGGCACCATGGTGACGCGTAGGCAGCTCTCCTACCGGCAGCTCGCGTTCGTGCTCCGCGAACTCGTCGCGCTCCCGACACACAACCATCCATCGGTCCAGCGGCTTTCCTCTATGCGGCGCCGTAGTCGGTAGAAGGGGCCCATCAGTCCCTGGCGATGAGCCTCGTACGGCGTGTCTCCGCCGGCTCGAACTACGGTGCCCTCGCCGGTAACGGGATCCTCGACCTGGTGTACGACGTGAACATTGCGAGCCGCTGCGCGGCGCCGAGCACCGACGCCAACGGCACGCCCTACACCGCTGTCGGGTACGGCAACGGCCCGGGCTATCGAGGTGGAACCCGTGTCGACCCCACGGCGGACACCTTCGTCGGCATTCCCGGCAGTACCGACCTCGCGGGGCCGAATCCGACCGGTTTCGCCCATCCCAACTATCGCGCCGAGGCGGCCATTCCTCTCACGTCAGAGACGCACTCGGCCGAGGAAGTGGCAATCTACGCAATTGGTCCGGGTTCGGAGCTGGTCC
>JANOIR010000626.1:0-5074 GCA_031407765.1 Vicinamibacteraceae bacterium | reverse complement strand
GCCGTGTCGAACACGACGTGATCGAACGCGCGCGTGGCGTCCGCGTCGCCGAGCAGTGTCGAGAACTCGTCGAACGCCGCGATCTCGACCGTGCAGGCGCCTGACAATTGCTCTTCGATGCTGGCCACCGCAGCAGCAGGGAGCACCCCGCGGTATGGGCCGACGACGCGCTCACGGTAGGCCTGTGCCGCGAGCTCGGGATCGATATTCAGCGCGGAGAGTCCTGGGACGCCAGGCACGACTCGTGGGTCGCCTGCGAGCGCGACGCCCAGCACCTCATCGAGATTCGACGCCGGGTCTGTGCTGACGAGCAGCACGCGCTTGCCGGCGTCCGCCAACCCAATGGCAGTCGCGCAGGCTGCCGACGTCTTTCCGACGCCGCCCTTCCCGGTGAAGAAGAGGATGCGGGTCGGATGCTCGATGAGGGTGGCCATGATGGGTGGCTGCGGGTGCGCAACAGCCGCCGGACGTCGTCTTCACGAGGTTGGCGTGGACGCGTGTGCAGGCTTCGTCGGCATCGGAGGACCGGCTGGTTCGCCGATACCCGCCCACGACGACAGCTCGGCGCGTGAGGGATACACGCCGCTGCTCTTGATCTCGCCGTTCACCTTCACGACGGGCAATCCGGCCTCGCCCTTCGTTTCGAGCGTAGAACGTACGGTCTGGTCCTCAGCAAAGGCCGCGGGTTGCTGCGCCAGGTTGAAGCGCTCGACGGACACTCCCTGAGCCTTGAGCCAATCGAGATCAGCCGAGAAGCGCGCCAGCTGCGGGTCGACCGAGGGCCCACAGACACCCGAGGAACAGCACATCGCAGGGTCGAACACGCGAACAGCAGTCATGGGACGTCCTTTCGCCGGGTCGGGCCCCAGACGCCGGGGTGAAGCGCGTGACAGTCGGCGCATCGCGACAGAATCTGCCCATAGAAGACGGCTCGAGCGGCGGAATCCTCGGCCCGGCCCGCCTGGCTGGCGAGCGCATGTAGGCGCTTCTCCGAATCGACTAGCGCGCCGGAGAGCTTCCGGTCGCTCGGTAGTGAAGTCGGTCGCAGGGGCGCCGATTGGAGGCCGCCGGCGCCGGTCCGCCACAGTGCGCTCGAGGGTACGACGAGACCCTGGAGCATCTGATCGACCGCTTGCTGGTGCGCCAGCATGTGACCGACCAGGCCGTGCACCTCTGGCCGCGCAGGCTGGATGGCGACCACCGGCATCGTGCCGATCGCTCGATGGCAGTCACCGCAGGTCTTCAGCATGTCGGCAGTACCGAGCGCGGCCTCGAGGACGCTCGAGGCGTCGGCGGTGCGGCGTGCGGCTCGCTGCATCTGTGCCACGAAGGGCGCTGACCCCGCCGGCAAGCTCGGCGCTTCGTGGTTGGCCAGCCAGATCGCGGGCGCCGTGGCCGCGGCGACATCGCCGCGAATCACCGCCTCGTGCACCGTCATGACCTGCGAGAAGTGCACCTGCATGTGGGCGCGACGCTCGGCGTCTGACCGCGTCACCTGCGGGCTCGCCTGTGCCGCCGGCGCCGCGTCGCCATTCACGCCGTAGAGCGTGAGGACGCCGGACACCAGAAACAGGGGAAGCAGAACAGTGACCCAACTGGATGCGCGCATGGTTGGCGTGATCATCCACGGGCCTCGTTCATGAGAATGACCTTCAGCGCCCCGTTCTTCGCCGCGTGTTCGAACGTCTCGTAGGCCTGCAGGATGTCGTCGAGCGCGAAGCGGTGCGTGGCCAGCGTTCGCGGCTGAAGCCGGCCAGACTTCACGCTCTTCAGCAGCATGGGAGTGGTGGTCGTGTCGACCAGGCGGGTGGTGATGGTGATGTTCCGGTCCCACAGCTTCTCCAGATGCAGTGTCACCGGCGCGCCATGCACGCCAACGTTCGCGAGCCGGCCCCCCGGCGCCAGAATCGCCTGACAGATGTCGAAGGTGGCTGGCACGCCCACGGCCTCAATCGCCACATCGACACCGTGGCCCTCGGTCAGGTCCATGACTCGCTGAACCGCGCCGCCATCAGTGCTGTTGACCAGCGCCGTTGCGCCAAGCGTTCGGGCGACCTCCAATCGCTTGTCGTCCAGGTCGATCATCACGATGCCGGCTGGCGAATAGAACTGCGCCGTCATCAGCGCCGCGAGGCCGACGGGGCCGGCGCCGACGATCGCCACGATCTCGCCGGGTCGCACCTGGCCGTTCAGTACGCCGCACTCGAAGCCAGTCGGCAGAATGTCACTCAGCATCACCAATGCCTCTGCGTCACCATCAGCCGGGATCGCGTAGAGGCTGGTGTCCGCATGCGGAATGCGCACGTAGTCGGCTTGGGTGCCGTCGATGGTGTTCCCTAGGACCCAGCCGCCATGGCGACAGTGGGAGTACATCTGCCTCCGGCAGAAGTCGCAGCGCCCACACGAGGTAATGCACGAAATCAGCACGCGGTCGCCCGCGCGAAAGGTGGTGACGCCCGCCCCGACCTCGGTGACCATCCCGACACCCTCGTGCCCGAGGATCCGGCCATCGGTCACCGACGGCACGTCGCCCTTCAGAATGTGAAGGTCGGTCCCGCAGATCGTGGAGGTCGTGACGTGGACGATGGCGTCGGTGGGCTCGCGGAGCGCGGGACGGGGTCGCTCCTCCCACACGCGCCGACCGGGACCCCGATACACCAGGCCGCGCATCTGGAGAGCACCTTCCGACGGGGACGGCTCGCCAGAGGCGGCCCGCGGCGCTACGTCGGCGAGAGCGCTGGTCGATAGTTCAACGGAGTGCATCAGGGAAGCGTAACGGCGCCCTCAGGCGAACGTCTGTCCCACTTGGCACACTGACGAGTCGATAAGACCGGGTCGCACCGGTCACTGACCAAGCTCGACCAACCTCGACGTACGGGAAGCTTGTGCGAAGCGCTCTACTGCCCAGTTACCGGCGCCTCGCTCAGCCAACCTGTGGGGGCTCACGGGTGACCGGCAGCGCCGCCAACTGCTCGTAGAGGCTCCACCGGTGCGCAACATCCGCCTCCGCGGCGAGCAGCAGGCCGCCATGGGCCGCGTCTTCCTTGTTGACGGTGCGGTCGAAGCGGCCTTCCGACGCGAGGTAGGTGCTCAGCGGCATTGTCGGCGGCCGCGAGTCGAGCTTCAGGGGGTTGCGCCCATCGCCCACGAACGCGGGATTGTAGCGGAAGAGCGGCCAGTAGCCGGTCTGCACGGCGAGCCGCTGGTGCTCGAGCCCGTGCGCGAGGTCGTAGCCGTGGGCGATGCACGGGCTGAAGGCGATGATGAGGGAAGGGCCGTCGAAGGCCTCGGCCTCCTCGAACGCCTGCACGGTCTGCGTGTCGTTACCGCCCATCGCGACGCGGGCGACGTAGACGTTGCGATAGCTCATGGCCATGAGCGCGAGATCCTTCTTTGCGCTCTCCTTGCCGCCGGCCGCGAAGCGCGCCACTGCTCCGCGCGGCGTGGCTTTCGATCGCTGGCCGCCGGTGTTCGAGTAGACCTCGCTGTCGAGGACGAGGAGGTTGACGTTCTGGCCGGACGCGAGCACGTGGTCGACGCCGCCGAACCCGATGTCGTAGGCCCACCCGTCGCCGCCGACGATCCACACGCTCCTCGGCACCAGCGAGTCGGCGATGGCGGCCAGCTCGCGGGCTGAGGGATCGTCCACAGCCGCAAGGCGCTCGCGCAGATGGAGGACGCGCGTCCGCTGGGCGTCGATGGCCGCGGCCGTCGACTCGCCCGGCCGCACCAGGTCGCTCGCGAGCGGATCCCCGATCGCCACCGAGAGCCGGCGAACGAGGTCGCGCGCGTAGCCGGCCTGATGATCCAGCGCGAGCCGCATGCCGAGACCGAACTCCGCGTTGTCCTCGAACAGCGAGTTGGACCACGCGGGGCCGCGTCCCTCCCGGTTGACGGTGTAGGGCGTCGTCGGGAGATTCCCACCGTAGATCGAGGAGCAGCCGGTGGCGTTGGCGATCACGGCGCGGTCGCCGAAGAGCTGCGTGAGCAGCTTGATGTAGGGCGTTTCGCCGCAGCCGGCGCAGGCGCCGGAGAACTCGAACAGCGGCTGGAGGAGCTGCACGCGCTTGACGTGGCCGCCCGATACGCCGCGCGCGTCGGTTTCGTGGAGCGGTTCAAAGAACGCCCAGGACGACCGTTCGCGCTCGCGGATCGGCGACGCCGGTTCCATGTCGATCGCCTTGTGCGCGGCCACGGTCTTGCTCGTGACCGGGCAAATCGACGTGCACAGTGTGCAGCCGGTGCAGTCCTCCGGCGCGACTTGGAGCGTGTAACGCAGGCCGGGCAGATCCTTCCACATGGCCGGCGCCGACTTGAAGGCCGCTGGCGCGCCGGTCAGGCGGTCCGGCGGGTACACCTTGGCGCGGATGGCCGCGTGCGGGCAGACCAGCACGCACTTGCCGCACTGGATGCAGAGCGACTCGTCCCACACCGGGATCTCGAGGGCGAGGTTGCGCTTCTCCCAGCGTGACGTGCCCGTGGGGAAGGTGCCGTCGGCGGGCAGCGCGCTGACCGGAAGGCGATCCCCCTGACCCATCAGCATCGGCGCCGTGACGCCGCGGACGAACGCCGGTGCGTCGGGGGGCACGTGTGCCTCGTGCCCGGCGCCCCCGCTGACGGCGCCGCGCCCGGAGCATTCGTGCAGGTGGGCGAGCGTCTCATCGACGGCGCGGTGGTTTTGCTGGACGATGGCGTCGCCCCGCTTGCGGTAGCTCTTCTCGATCGCGTGCTTGATGGCTGCAATCGCCTTGTCGCGCGGCAGCACGCCACTCAGCGCGAAGAAGCAGGTCTGCATCACCGTGTTGATCCGGCGGTCCATGCCGGCGTCGGCGGCGACGCGATCCGCGTCGATGACGAAGAAGCGCAGCCGCTTGTCGACGATGGCTTGCTGTACCGGGGCAGGCAAGTGGTCCCATGCGGTGTCGGGACCGAACGGGCTGTTCAACAGGAACACGGCGCCGGGTCGTGCGACATCGAGCACGTCCAAGCGCGTCAGCAGCCCGAACTGATGGCAGGCGACGAAGTCGGCCCCGGCGATCAGGTAGGTCGAGCGGATTGGCCGCGGGCCGAACCG